>JAIVJP010000068.1 GCA_020199975.1 Acidobacteriota bacterium | reverse complement strand
GTTGCGAGCGCAGACAGGCACGCACGTAATCGAAGCGCCTGTTGGACGTGTGGCTGCTATCCTTCTCAACACTCACGGCAAAGCTCCTCACGATCTGCTGGCGAACAGAAACTTACGACGTGCAATAGCGTCGTCAATAGACCGTCGCACGCTGATCGAAAAAATTTGGGAGGGCAACGGAGAGTTAATTGCGACGATAGGCCCGCGGGCCATGTTAGGCGATTACGCTGGTCTTGTTCAGGGCTTTGTTTTTGATAAGGAGCAGGCAACTCATTTGCTCGCGCAAGAAGGATGGCTGCCCGGGACTGATGGCGTGAGGGTGCGCAACGGACGACGGCTGACTTTGACGATGATCGCGTGGCCAGAGTTTGACACGGCGACGCTTGAGTTCATACAGGCACAACTGGCAACTATCGGCATTGAATTGCACATTGTGAGGTCTCCCGACTCGGCGTCTTACCAGGCGCAAATCGAGGCCGGCGAGTTTGATCTCGATCTGGAAGCGCCCAACCAAAATGATGGCAACCCGATCTTCCTTCCCGCGTTGCGTTTCTACTCCAAATCATCCGGGAAGACTGTGCGACACTTCGCGCCCGGTGGTCGTTTTGATGCGATCATCGAAGCAGGTCTCGAAACGGATCAGCGCGACGAGACCATGCGCCGCTCCGCTGAAGCGCAGCACCTGCTCGTAGATGAGGAAGCAATTACCATCCCCCTTGCCGGCTTGAAGCGCATCTACGCGATGCGTGTAGATTTGCGCGGCTTTACTCCACATCCGTCGCTGTTAAATCAACGTTGGCATACAATCACCATCCAGCGATGAAACGCTATGTACTGATCCGCTTCCTTTCCCTTGTTCCGCTCTGGCTCGGTATCTGCCGCGCTTGTCATCGCGCTTGCCATCGCCTTGCCGTTGGGTGTGCTTGCGGCGGTGAGGCGCGCTTCCTGGCTCGACCATGCGGCGCGTGTAGGCGCACTGTTAGGCGCGTCACTACCAAGCTACTGGCTCGGCTACCTACTAATCCGCCTCTTCGCGCTTGCTCTTGGCTGGCTGCCGGTGGCTGGACGCGATGGCCCAGGCGCAATGATCCTGCCTGCGCTGACGCTCGGCCTCGGCACGGCGGCCACGCTCGCGCGCCTGACGCGCTCGAGTCTGCTGGAAGTGCTTGGCGAAGACTTCGTGCGCACAGCGCGGGCGAAAGGACTCAGTGAGTGGTCAGTCGTCTGGCGTCATTCTTTGAAAGCCGCTTTGTTCCCTGTGCTCACTGTTACGGGCATCGCCTTCGGCCATCTTCTGGGCGGCGCCGTGATCGTAGAAGGGATCTTCGCGTGGCCCGGCGTTGGCAATCTGTTGATAAACTCGATTTACGACCGTGATTATCCGATGATTCAGGGCTTTGTGATCTTTATGGGCGCGGTTTTCACCCTGATCAGCGCAGCCGTGGACCTATCCTATGCTTGGATTGATCCACGCATACGTTACGCAAAGAAGGGGCGCAATGGACGATGAATAGCAAGCGTATACTTTTAGAGAGCGCAACTCCACACGCACCCTTCGAAATGGCGAGCCAGGGAGCTGAGAGTATTTCGCTGCACGCCGTCGGGCGGCCCGGTATCTTCGTTCGTTTGATGCGTGACTGGGCAGCGATCGTAGGACTCTCTATCGTCTTCTTGCTCGCGGGCCTCGCGCTCACCGCACCCCTGTTAGCACCGCACGACCCGGCCGCGCAGCAGCTTTCGGAACGGCTTCAGTCTCCGAGTCTCACATTCCCGCTCGGTACGGATAATCTTGGTCGCTGCATCTTGAGCCGGCTACTCTTCGGTGCGCGGTTGTCGCTCGGGTTTGCGGGCGTAACTTCGCTGTTGGTGCTGCTGCTCGGGGTCGTTGTGGGAGCGGTGTCAGGCTATGCCGGCGGGTTCTTGGACGCGCTCATCATGTGGGTAGTGGACCTGGTGTTAGCCTTCCCGATGCTCCTTCTGGCGCTGGCCATCACGGGCTTTATTGGGATGGGCATAGGCAGCGTGCTCATCGGCGTAGTAAGTGTTTGGTGGGCGTCTTACGCGCGCATTGTCCGTGGGCTGGTGCTCTCCCTGCGCGAGCGGCCATTCATCGAAGCGGCGCGCGCTGGTGGCGTCACACCCATCCGGATCATCACTCGCCATGTAATTCCGAATGTGATTCCACCGATCATTGTGCTCGCGACGTTGGAGATGGGAAGCTTGCTCTTAGCCATCTCCGGACTAAACTTTCTCGGTCTCGGAGTGCAGCCGCCCACGGCGGAATGGGGCGCGATGCTCAATGACGGACGCCCGTTCCTGCGCAGCGCGCCGCAACTGATGATCTATCCGGGACTGGCAATCAGCCTCGCGATAATGGGATTCAACCTGCTTGGAGATGGGCTGCGGGATGCGCTTGATCCGCGATTGCGTTAGGTGAAGCCAGAGCAAATTCGTCAAGGAACTTCGGTACGTGACATCGATACTTTCGCGTAACTCGGGCCGGTTTTTCATCAGGCGTGCAGTTCAATCGCTATTCCTGATCCTCATCTTAATTGTAGTCAACTTTCTTTTGATTCATGTCGCTCCGGGTGACCCAGTTCATCTGCTCGCAGGGCAGAGCGGTGATCAGCAGTACTATGAATTCATTCGCGCGAAGTTCGGTTTGGATCAACCGCTGACCACGCAACTTTGGATCTATCTATCGAGCGTTCTTTGCGGAGACTTAGGATATTCGCTCGGCTACCAGCAACCCGTCCTCCGCGTCATCTTAGAGCGAATACCCGCGACGCTCCTGCTGATGCTGAGCGCGGTTTTGTTATCAACTACCGCTGGCGTGGTGCTGGGAGTGGAAGCCGCACGCCGGGAGAATTCGTTTATTGATCGAGCCATTAACACCGTGGGGCTCTTAGGTTACTCGATTCCCTCTTTCTCGATCGGCCTGCTCCTACTCATCGTTTTTGCACTCCACATCGGTCTCTTCCCGGCCCAGAATATGTCTTCCGCCAATCAGGAATTGACTGGGTTAACGTATCTGCTCGACGTGCTCCGTCATCTGACCTTGCCGGCTGCTACGCTCGCCATTGTGCAGTTCGCTCAGGTCATGCGCTTGACCCGGACACAAATGTTGACCGTGCTACGAGAGAACTTGTGTTTGCATGGCCGGGCCTTGGTAGACTGCTGATCGATTCAATCGCCATGAGAGACTACCCCGTACTCATGGGAATCTTCCTCATGATCTCGATCAGTGTGGCAGTGGCGAACCTGTGCACCGACCTTGTTTACTCCCTGCTCGACCCGCGGATTAAGTACGCATGACGCGAATGATGAATCCAGAGAAGACGAAGGCGCGCCTGGACAGAGAATGGGATTTCTGGCTCAGCATAAGGAGCAGTAAGACATCGATTTTCGCTCTTCTCTTGCTGATGCTTTTTGTCCTGGGGGCGGGTTTTGCGCAGCGGGTTGCTCCGCGCGATCCGCTCAAGACCTCGGACAAAACGCTCAGGCCACCCTCGCGGGAGTTTTTCTTCGGCACTGACGATCTCGGTAGAGATGTATTCAGCGGAGTTGTGCACGGCGCCAGGACCTCGATCACAACCGGCCTTACAGTGGCTCTATTAAGCGGGCTTTGGGGAGTTTTGATCGGGCTGGTAGCGGGTTACGCGGGCGGGTTTTTGGATGACCTGCTGATGCGGCTCACAGAGCTTTTCCTCGTCCCACCGAGGTTTTTCATGGCTCTGGTGATCGCGGCCATTTTCGGTGCGTCGCATTTCACGGTTATCATAATTCTCACCATTACTTATTGGCCTTTTACAGCGAGGCTCGTTCGGGCTGAGGTGATGTCACTGAAGGAGAGAAGTTTTGTGGAAGCCGCGCGCGCAATGGGAGCGACACCAACCAGAATTCTCTTCCGTCAAATACTGCCTAACGCGCTGCCGCTCATCGTTACACAAGTAATTCTTATGATCGGCGGAGTGATACTTATCGAAGCAGGGCTGGACTTCATTGGGCTCGGTGACAGAAACCACATTAGTTGGGGTTATATGCTTCACAATGGTCAGCACTTCATCCGTGACGCATGGTGGATGGTGGTGTTCCCGATGCTAGCGGTCTCCTTGCTGGTCTTTGCTTTGAACGTCCTCGGCGACGCCCTTAACCGCGCACTCGATCCCAAGTCGCGGATTGAGTACCTCAATAAGCCTGCCTGAGATTAGCTTATTCGTTTTCTTCTAAACCAAAAGACACCAGAGGCGGTAAGGAAAATGACCGTGAGGAGACTTAGGACGATGTATAGTAGACGCCCGCTACGAGGCCCAGCTTTTGCAGTTCGATCACCTTCGGCCCACCAGGCGTCCTGCGCAAAGTAGGCGTTCGACTTCGCGCTCCACTCGTACATCCCTTTTAGTCCGTCTCGATATGCGGATACTGACTGAGGTTCATAGAGCCAAAAGTAAGGTAGGTCTTTCGTGAGAATCTCCTGCGCCTCGAAATAGTACGAGGCGCGCTTTTGTTTATCCAGTTCAGATGCTGCCAGCCTGAAAAGCTCGTCAACTCGTGGATTGCGATAACCCGCGCCGTTGGAGAATGGAATCGGTCCGATATTCGACGAAACGACGGTGCGCTTAACGCCCACGTCAGGATCAGGTCCATTCTCGAAAGATGCGAACGCTAGATCGAAGTCCTTTTTGATATAGACGGCGTCAACCGCCGCACTGAATTCCAGTAGTTGTAGTTTCACGTCTATACCTGCCTCGCGCAGTTGATCACGGAGCGCTTCGGCAACTTTTGAATAACCCGCAGCGTGAACGAACTTAAGGCGGAAGCGCACCCCGCTTGCGTCTCGTTTCTGTCCGGCTTCATCAAGCAATCGATTCGCGAGCGCTAAATTTCTTTCATACTTAACCACGTTCGGGTTGTGTGCCCATGCCAGCCGATGTGAGATTGGTCCCGTGGCGACAAGTCCCATACCGATTTGAAGTTTATCAACTAAAAAGTCCTTATCAATCGCGTGCGCGATGGCCCGTCTCACCCGGAGGTCTAAAAGCGGAGCGCGTGTGAGGTTTGGTATTAACGTCTCTACAGTGGCATAACCTTCGCGGCCTTTATCGGTAAGGACCACACCGGCCATCCTCTTGAACCGCGCTGCATCGAGCGGCGAGACATTGAGGAGGTAATCCACCTCTTCCTTCTCGAATGCAATCGCCGCCGTCGAGCCGCTCGGCATGACTCTATACACAACCCGATCGAGATAGGGTTTGCCCTTTTTGTAATACCTCTCATTCCTCACCAAGGTAATGTGGTCGCCCTTTTTCCATTCCTGAAACTTTAGGGGCCCGCTCCCGACGGGATTTATGTTGTGCAGATTTGTGAGGGGGTCAGTTCCTTCGAAGATATGTCTCGGCATCACGGGAGCGTTACTGACATCAACTAGTTGAAGGAAAGCGGCGTATGGCCTTTTGAATTCGAACACCACCGTTTGCGCGTCAGGCGTCGATATGCGATCGAGGTTATCACCAACTGAAGTGCGTGTCCGCGAGTGGTACTTCATCAGAAGTTGCTCAAAGGTAAACTTAATGTCTGCGGAGGTGACGGGCACCCCGTCATGAAAAACCGCTTGTGCAAGGTGGAAAGTATAGGTCCTGCCATCGGGCGAAACCTCCCAGCGCTCGGCCAAATCGGGCACCGGATTCAAGCTGAAGTCATGCGCCACTAGGCCGCTGAAGATTGAACCGCAGATGAGATGTACGCCGCCTTGCGTTGTGATGGCAGGATTCAGGCCACCTGGGTCGCTCGAGACCGCAACCACGACGCTACCACCGTATTTAGGGCTATCGCCGTAAACCGCTTCGGAGAAATACGGTACAACCATCAAGAAGGCGGTAAGAGCGACTATGGTTTTACTCTTCATGTTGGAAAGCCGGTGTGCAAGCATCGTTCCATCAAAATCAAAGAGCAGACAACCTACCGCATATTAAGCGAACAAATGATGGATGGGCGCGCGAATACTCTCATCCATCCGATCCTGGAAATTGGTGAAATCGCCGATTGCCAGCAGAGTGTAAAGCGTATCCAGGGGCAAGGATTTGGTTAGCGGGGAATCCAGATCTGGCAGCTTCCCTTTCCGAAGTTCTCGCCACTCCGACGCAGAGGGAGCATAGAAGAAGTCGCCGAATCCCGCCTCGTCAAAACGCTTGAACAGACCTTCTCCGTCAATGGTCGCATACTCCGCGGACGCTCTCAGTTCCGCCAGAAATTCGATGAACTCAGGTTCGACCCCGTAAAGTTGCTTGATTTTCTCTAGCCCGACTTTTTCGACCACGTTGTCCGGAATCGCGAGCGTGTCTGAATAATCAGCTTCAAGACAATTCTCGATCTGCTCAGGGCCAATCTCCGTCTGCGTCAGAAACGCTTTGAGCACCAGATAGGGCACGGTGTAGACATCGCATCCGGCTGTCAACGCCATCGTCTGCCACCTTCTCACACTGGCCAGCATGTTCAGGGTCTGGACCTCGAATTTTTCGCGCAGCCGTCTGACGTGTCTTTGAGTTTCCAGCACCACTTGCTCGCCCAAGAGTTCTGACTCTAACCCTTGACTGAGCCGTCCTAGAAAGACATTCGTGCGGTGCGGGTTGGCTAGGAGAGCGGCGGCAACGATCTGCCGGGCCGAGAAGGTCGCGGTGAAATTTACCGCTACACCTTGATTCTCCAGGTCTCGAGCTATCAAAAAGGCGTGCGGGTGGTCGGGCGTAAAAGCGACTTTTACGAACGCGTTGGGAACAGCCTGGTTCAAACACTGGCCGATGCGCTTCGACGCAACGGGGTCCGGCGCCAAGGAGGTGTGCAGCTCCAGGCTGATCTGCCAGATTCTTCCCGCAGCATAATAATCGAGCACCTCCAGGCCCAGACGCCCGTTGATGATGCTGTAGATGAGTACTGTCGCCTCTTCAATCGTTAGATCTGGTTTCTCTTTCTGCAGCGCTTTGATCCAGGCAACTACGTTGTCCGTCTCGTCGCCACCAAGAAACCGATCGAGGACTTTCACGACTAAAGGTTGATTGGTCGTATTCCCGTCCACCTCTTCGTACAAATAGATATTCTCTGCGTCCTCTTTCTGAACGAGGAGATCAAACATCTCCTCCTGGTCCGCAGTATCGGTGTAGATGTGCGCGGTGCCGCGGTCCTTGACGGCACGGGCCAGCGGATGAGAAACATACCGAATCGGTTTGGTCGGCCTTCGTTTTCCCGCAGCCGCTTTCATTAGTTCGACAATGGTCCGCTCGTACAGTGGCCAGAACTCCGGGTCTGTTCTCTGTCAATCCGGAATGGACCACACCTCTATGCTTATCCCTCAAAATTTCGAACTCTTCTCCGTACCACGATCGCGCTGCTTGTGTCAGGGCTGCAAACCGTCGCCGCAGAATTGCCGCCTCGTCCACCGGCACCACCGCCCCCGCAGTGGATGGTCCTTTTTGCTGATGGCCTAACC
The DNA here is from genome assembly GCA_020199975.1 of Acidobacteriota bacterium. Lineage (GTDB taxonomy): Bacteria > Acidobacteriota > Blastocatellia > Pyrinomonadales > Pyrinomonadaceae > PSRF01. The sequence continues at coordinate 2,305 of JAIVJP010000068.1, read as the reverse complement.
ATAACGAAGGCTGTCAACCGACTCCGTTGGTCTGATTAGGACAGGATAACGCTCCTCTCCCCAGTGTTTCCTAGGACCACCAAGAATCTCCACGTGAAAGCCCAAGCCCCGATACATTCGAATTGCCGCAGCAGTGAAGATTCCGCAGATATCCGTGCAGCCGCGATTTCGCAGCTCAATCCATGTCTGGCAGAGAAGCCCCCGGAAGACACGACCCTTGGCATCCTTGTAGGCTGGCGCCCGGCAAGTTCGGCTTACGTCTGCCACTCGGCTAGGCGTTTCGATCTTTAGGCCAAAGACTTCCTCTGTCGGCAGTTGATAGCCAGCCGTGGGCAGCACTAAGCGATTGGCCGCCACAATGTCATCACCATCCCACGCGACAATTTGCACAGCTATCTCATCGTAAATGTCTCGCTCAAGGCTATTAGGAAAAGACTCGGGCCGAGCCCAGCCTCTTTCGACCACAACGCGGTAACGCAGGCGATAAACCGCCTCTAAATCTACCTGAGATTGTGCGACCCCGAAGCGAATAGGTGTCGCCCGCGCCACCACCCGCGCCGCGAAATCGTCAACACGCGTCAACATGTAAGAAGGGTTTAATCTCACCTGTCCTGACATGGCTCAAAAGCCTTTACGGTTTCGTAACAGTGATATTTCCACCTAGAAGAAATGAAGACTTCGGCGGATCAACCTGCGTCCGTGTGCCCTGACCTGTGGCAAAGAGACGTGCCCGCAGCGCATGCTGTCCCAAACGAAGATTGCGTCCATCCAATGTGAACGAATGAGCTTGACGCTGTGTTAAATCTGCAACCGCTATGCTCACGCCTGAGTCTGGAGACTGAACATTGAGAATGTTTTGGAAGCGCACGGAGAAGGTGGCGATGGGCTGACCGTTTGCGAAAGAAGCAGGGATAGTGAAATCAGCGCCGGGCGCGTGATTGAAGTAGATGGTCAACCTGCCCATAGCGGCAGTGGCGATAATATTGCCAAGCAGATGGCGGGCCGTCAGCTTTGTTGTGGCGGAAAAGGTGAAGCGCGCGGTCACTTCCGTCCGAATACCGGGGTTTGAAAAAAGCGACTCATCGGGCAGGTCAGAGATGTGAGTCAAATAGCCATAGTGCGTTATTGTCATCCCATCCTGATCGCTGCGCGCAAGAAACTCCCAGGCATTGGCTCCATCGGGCGCAACGCCGACGACCGCTTCCAACAAGCGGCGCGCGCCACCGATCTGCTGCACCGCGGTGAGGTTGTCCTTTTTGCCAAGCGCGGCAGCCTTCTTGAAAAAGATGCTCGTGCCGTCGTGGGTTTGGGTGATGCTTTGCGCTTCGCTGGCGACCTTGAGCTGGCTCAGATCAAGCCGCCCCTGGGCGTGACTGGCCCGCGACAGGGGAAGCAGCGCCGCGAAAGACATGGCGAGTGACAGAGCCAACGTGAATATTCGAGAACTTCTACTGTGCATGATTAACCTCCAAAGCTAATCCCATCGATGGGCGCGGAGAGTCGATTCAAACTCAAATCGAGGTACGACCACATTCGTCGGCTTCGAATTGGCGAAAGCATCGCAGCCGTCTCCGACCGGTTGGCAGTGATGCATGACTTGCGAACATTTTCGGTTTCCAAAACTATTACCAGTCAATCGCAGAACCGTTTAAAAGCATAATCTCGTAATAAAGCTGAACGCCACCAACATTAATCTTTGGCATGCTTGTACACGACTAAGAACACGCTCTCACGGTGCCGAAGGATCAAAATGGCTGATCTCCGCAAGATGCGACAGCAATCAAGAGCGCGCTAAAGAATAAGGCCGGTTTTCATCTTCATACCCTAAGGATGAGTCGGGTCAACACATTATGGTATATTACGATCTCCCTTGAGTCATCGGTGAAAGCCGGCTGCGGCGGCACAAGAGGCTGAAGGTTGCTCCTACCAATTCAGGCTTGAAAGCGTTCTTATCTTTCAGTCTTACCAAAGTAATGTGGCATAGAGAGAAATGGATACGTATCGCAACTACATTGGCGGCAAGTGGGTTGAATCCGCTTCCCCGCGGACCGTTCCGAATCTGAACCCGGCTAACACGGACGACATTCTTGGCATCATTCGCCAGGCTACGCGCGGCGAAGCTAGGCAGGCTGTGGAGGCTGCTGCTGGGGCATTTCCTGGTTGGCGTGCTACTACTGCGCCGGCGCGCGGGCGAATCGTGGCGCGGGCCGCCCGTCTAATGGAAGATCACAAGGAAGAGCTGGCGCAGATCCTGACTCGCGAGGAAGGTAAGACCATCGCAGAATCTCGAGGCGAACTGCAACGC
>JAIVJP010000362.1:4342-5805 GCA_020199975.1 Acidobacteriota bacterium | reverse complement strand
CTGGCTTATGCTCGGCCAGCGACCTCGATACAACATTCGGGCGCTTGATATGGTGAGATCATCAAGATTTTCCGGAAAGCGCCCGGTCCTCATTAACAACTCGTTTTGCAGTGTTGAGAGCTTCAAGTTCTCTCCTACCATTCTCGATCGACGCCTAATAACTCACGATTTTGGCGATCTTCCAATCTGCAACTTTGAGGTGGGAGAGTTCCCTTAAAGGCGGCCTCTGGGGACGTTCATGCGAGACCGACGCGAATATACCACTAGGTCGGCTCCAATACAACAGAAAAGTAACCTTTTGTACACAATCCGTTAAGAGAGGTTTGGAATGCGGATTGTTGTGTTTTAAGCTGGATCGGCAAACTACGAATAGATCAGAAAACGACCTCTGTATCTCTTCATAAGGCGCAGGATGAAAATATTCGGACTCCTAAATAGTTTTCGCGCGCGGCTGCTGGTCCTGCTGGCAGTGCTCCTGGGGCTGACTCTCGGTGTCCAGTACTACGTAAATTTACGCTCAGTTAGGAGCAATGCCAACCTCATCGTCGAGCAAGAGAAAGCCATAATGGCAGGCGTGGCATTGGGAGTTAATAGTATTTCAAGCCCTCAATACCTGGATCAAATACCCGGCAGTCTGGGCGAGCCGCTGATGGATGAAAAACCGAGACGTGTGACGAATGTCCTGGTGGTGGATAGTAAAGGGTTAGTTCGAGACAGCCTTCTGGGAGCCTACTCTCCCAGCGAGAACGAAGACAAAACACCCAGATACGTTCCTCTCAAGGACGTTCCTCTTCCCCCGCTCAACAGCGCCCTCGGGTTAGCGGATGAAAACGTGAACCTGCCGCCCTGGCTCACGGCTTCAACGCCGGCGAAGGCAGGTGAACCCGGAGCTTTTTATCTCCCGCTTGAGACGACCGAGGGCCGTTGGTACATCATTGTCGTGCTTGGATCAGCAAACACTTTGACAAGCATTCTTGAGCGCCAGATGTCGCGGTCTGCGTTCTATACTTTAATTCTACTCCTCGCCACGACGCTCGTGACAGGCCTTTTCGTCTGGAGATTTACGAGACCGATCAACTTTTTGTCGATTGCTGCACGCAGAGTGGCGGGTGGTGATTTCAGCGTTAGCGTGCCATCAGATCGGCGCGATGAAATGGGTGCGCTGGCAGCTGCATTCAACGAGATGACGGCCAAGCTTGCTCGCGCTCGCGAACTTGAGACTCAACTTCATGAAGCAGAGAAGGGTGCAGTCGTAGGCAGACTCGCCGCTGCCATCGCCCATGAGATCCGTAATCCTCTCAACTACATCAACCTGACGCTGGATCATCTTCGCTCATCACTAGCGCCGGAGGACCCCGTCAAACGAGCCACCTTCCAGCGTCTGGCAGACCAGCTCAAAACTGAAGTCGCGCGCATCAACCGGCACATCACCGACTTTCTCAAGTATTCGCGGCCTTCGACGC
>JAIVJP010000362.1:0-4267 GCA_020199975.1 Acidobacteriota bacterium | reverse complement strand
TCAATGATGAAAGTGGGCGGGCGCGGGTAGAGATCACCGACACGGGGAGGGGAATTGCGCCCGAAGACATCTCGAAGGTGTTCGAGCCTTACTATTCAACTAAAGAGACGGGTACCGGCTTGGGTTTGGCAATTGTTAGGAAAGTAATTGAAGATCACGGCGGAACCGTAAGCGTCCGTTCAAAGCTGGGCGGCGGGACAACATTTACCATCATCCTGCCGACCAAAACAGATGAGGCATAAGCGAATATCAGGAAACTAGCAGAGACGGAGACACGGAGACACGGAGACGGGGAGACGCGGGTTTGTTGGGGATGCTATTGCGTTGTTCTCTTTTGTCACCCCGTCTCCGTTTCTCCCCAACTCCGGGTCTCTTTCGGGAGTTGACCATGGCGCGCAAAAGCATACTGGTAGTCGACGACGAGAAGTCTCAACGTGAGATTCTGGAAATGATTCTCACCGAAGAAGGCTATGGCGTGACTACCGCTTCATCCGGCGAAGCAGCCATCAAATTCGCCAAAGACCGCCGATTCGATCTCGCTCTCACCGACTTGAAGATGACGGGGATGGACGGGATTGAACTGCTGCAACACCTGCTGGTCTTTGACTCGTCGATCATCGTGATCCTGCTTACCGCGCATGGCTCAATCGAATCCGCGAAGGAAGCGCTGCGGCGTGGGGCCTTCGATTATCTTGAGAAGCCTTACGATAAAGTCGCTTTGCTCGCCACAATCCATCGTGCTCTCGACCGACTTGATGCCATTGACGTGGAGATCATCTCGGCTGCTCCCAAGATGGAAGCGGTCAAGAGGATGATTTTGAAGGTTGCGCGCTCAAATTCCACGGTGCTAATCAGGGGTGAGTCGGGAACTGGCAAAGAACTTATTGCGCGCTCGATTCACAATGAGTCGCCGCGCGCTCAGGAGATGTTTCAGGCGGTCAATTGTGCCGCTATCAACGAGAATCTGCTGGAGTCGGAACTATTTGGTCACGAAAAAGGCTCATTCACTGGCGCCCACGCCGACAAGAAGGGTTTGTTCGAGATTGCCGACCGGGGTTCACTGTTTCTTGATGAGATTGCCGAACTGGATGTAGCCATGCAGGCAAAACTGCTGCGAGCCCTGCAGGAACGCAAGATTCGACGCGTAGGCGGCACCCACGAAATTAGTGTCGATGTGCATGTGATCGCGGCCACCAATCGGGACCTCCGAGCGATGGTCGCCGATGGAAGGTTCAGGGACGATCTTTACTACCGCATTAATGTCCTTTCGGTGGACGTGCCCCCCTTGCGCGAGCGGCGCGATGACATCCCGGTTCTGATCGATTTCTTCTTAAAGAAACATACGCGAAACACCTCGCGACTCGTCCGTGGACTTACGCCTGAGACAAAAAAACTAATGGTCGACTACAGCTGGCCCGGCAATGTGCGCCAGCTCGAGTCGGCCATCGAACGGGCCATCCTGCTTTGTGAAGGCGATCAGATCACCATCGAAGACTTACCGCTCGAGTTGAGGCAGGAGACTCGTCCCGCTGCGCAAGGAGCCTTCAAGTTACCCGCTGAAGGCATCAGCTTCGAAGATGTGGAGCGGGATCTGCTGACCCAGGCGATGGAGCAAACCGATTACAACATCACCAAAGCGGCGAAGTTGCTGGGTCTGACGTTCCGAACGTTGCAGTATCGTCTCGAGAAATTCGGCATCAAGAAACCGGAAGGCAAGAAGGAAGCGGCTGGGTAGCCGCGGCGGTTGTGTTCCGAAGGTTTCTCAAACACTCTTCGCATATATGATACACGTTGTGATCCCGGTGCTGATCAAGTGAAATTATTCTGGCTGATAGTAGCCGGGGGCTGTGTCGCCGTTGCGGCCGTGTTCTTATTGCGGGGTGATTTTGATAGGGCATTTGTCGTGGCAGCGGTCGGCATGCTGGCCTGGTTTCTAAACTATCGTATGCAAGTGAAGGCGGCCCTCACGGCTAAAGACTCTGATCAGGAACAAAGCGACAGTGGTGGCTTCCGTCAGGACCGCGAGCCGTAAGCGACCGTGTTGGCGCCTGTCATCAGAAACCGCGGTTCTATGAAAGCGAGCGGGTTGTATTTCGCCCAGTTGAAACCAGGTCACTACTCCGCTCCCCGTTCTGACAGCAATAATATTGAGGTGAATGACTTAAATGAAGATCAGTAATTGCAACTCGGTTTCGTTAGTTCTGTGCGGTTTGATTTTTCTGGCGCCGAATGTCGCAGGGGCCACGGACGAGACGGAGGTGCGGGGCACGGTCCAGCGGGTTTTTGAGCAGTTAAAGTCTCGAGACTACAGTTCGGTCTACGATGCATTGCCGGTAGCGTCGCGGACTCGCATGTCGCGTTCGCGGTTTACCAATGCACTGAGTCAGGCTCAAAACATGTACGTGCTCGATCGGATAGAGGTTGGACAGATAAGAGTTTCAGCCAACGTCGCTGTTGCCGACACGGTGCTTTACGGAAGGGTTGTTAGGGCGATTGAGACTGAAGGTAAGATCGTCGTTCAGCAATACCTGGTGCGGGAAGACGGAAAATGGCGAGTGGCAACGGGCGACAGCGCGACGATCAAAAAATTCCTGGCCAGCAATCCGGCCTTTGGTCGGAAGTTTCCGATTCGCCAAGCACGAGTCTACGTCAAGCAGAACGGGAATTGGATTGAATTCAACCCACCCCGCTCATCTCGCCGGTAACAGCGGCATTCTACGGAATCAACTGATTCGCAGATCAAAGGACAACTGAGCGTCGTCAACCTGCTCGGTATATTCACCGTGGCGAATCCTGGAGCGCGGCACGTCAAGAGCCGCGCGCACAGCGTCGAGATGAAATCTGATGATATGTGGTGTGACGCGGACGGAAGGAATGCGCCGCTTGCGAGCCAGGCGTCGAACCGTCGACTCGCTAACCTGCAATACCTTTGCTAGCTGTCGGGCAGTCAGAAATTCTTCGCGGTCTTCCATGGCTTTGACCGCATCCTAACGCAACCGCATCAGGCCAGCCAAACATAAAACATGTGCATTTGTCGCGTGTAACCTTTGGAGTGCACCGGCAGAGCGAAGCGGCGTCTGCGCTTTGGTTGAGTCAAAGCGGAAGAAATCCAAAGCGGTGTCGCGCTGCGCTTGCTACCGTACTCCAAAGGCTTGCGCTTGCGCCGCTCGTGAGGCAATGTGAGGGCGTTACTTGGGAGCCGCGGGAACAGAAAGAGCCACGCGGTAAACGGCAGCGCCATCAATCTCGACGTCCTGGCTGACCGGCTCTGCATTGCCAGGTTTTACCGTGATGCGATACTTCGCGGTTTCGGGCGTCAGCCTAAATACAAATGAACCGGTCTCGTTGGTAACACGACCGTCGATCTTTTTCGTAGAGCCGTCCTCTTGAATCTTCGCCAGCTCAACTTTCGCGCCGGCAACGCTGCGGCCCTCCTGGTTAAAGACGCTACCTCGAATAAACGCGATCGAGCCTTCATCTATGGTCAGAATCAAACGATCTCCCAGCGAACGGGTCTTACCCGGCTTTACCTCCACATTCTCAACCGTGCCCACACTCAAGCCTGGCTTTCTAAATGTGAGTGCATACTTTCCCGCCGGCAAACGCTGAACTAAAAACGAGCCGCTTTTGTCAGTCACGACGCGGTTAACCTCGCGCTCGTCCTGCCTGATAACCACTGTGACGCCGGCTGCTGCCCCAGTCTCAACTCGAACCTTCCCCTTAATACCGCCAGTCGAAGGGTCCTGGGCCATTGAGGCTGCTCCCAAAAAGAGCAGGGCCATTGATGCAAGTACTAATCTCTCGGGTCTCATTGCGAAATCTCCGGGTTAGATTTGAAGCTATATAACTCGTGAGTTCAAAAATTGTAACATGTCGCCGTGCCTAACTGTCGAAGCTGCTTACTTGATGCCGGTAATCAGCTCGCATGTTGCCCAAGCCGTACGTTGGCGGCATCCAACTAGCTTCGTATAATCTTCCCGATCCGGTTTCAAATGAATCCGGCTCCGATCAGGAGAGACTTCCCCAGTTGGTTAACACTGTGAACATCCGTATTAACCACAGCAGAAAGCCTTGTAAGGCCGCGATTCTAACCCTTTCTGCGCTTCTTTTGAGTGTACAAGCCCTCATATCCTCGCAAGCTCAAGACCCGTCCACTCCGGTTCAGCGCCCGCGGCGTGTTTGGCCCCGGCAGACTCAGGAACCCGATGACGTACTGCGTATCGATACTGATCTAGTCGCCGTGGACGTTACGGTTGCTGATCAGCAG
>JAIVJP010000282.1 GCA_020199975.1 Acidobacteriota bacterium | reverse complement strand
TCAGCGCGTTACGATCTGACTTTTCCGGTTAAGCTTACCCACGATGTCATCGCTGAAGTGAGGGGACACGATCTGCCGCTCGAACAACCAGTGCACGATGTTGTAGGTGAAGGTATCTGTGACGGATGTTCCGGCAATCCCCGACACCTCCGGGTTATCCAACGGTGAGAGGTCGGCGCCCATGTCGCGCAGAAGCTTGACTCGATCGGCGAAAGACGGAAGCGCCCTCTCAACCTGGCGAAGAATTTCCGCGGTCTGGGGGTAAGCTCGGATAAAGAGCAGGATCTCGTGAAAGCGGATTAACGATTTGGCATCCCGGAACTTCTGACGGGCAAGTCGAGAAAGAATTCCCTCGACTCTTTGTTCCTCACGCCCGCCAAACTCGCGCTTCAACTCGTCGAGTTGGTCGAGCAGTCGATTAACAGTCTTGGCTGGCACGGTGTCACCTGGAGCGCGGGCATCTTGCCCGCAGTTTGTCGAAGGTGCGCTCGTTTTATGACAAGGTGATAGCGCCTCACGTTCATTCGCGCTTCGCGCTCATGTGCGGGCAAGATGCCCGCGCTCCAATCACAAATGCTTGTAGAAAAATGTCGCAATCTTCCAGGCGTCGATTGCTTTCCACGGCATTTCACCAGTCGTGTAATGACCGCAGGGAAGCCAGACGACGTCGAGCGGCAGATCGTGTCCCCTCACTTCAGCGATGACATCGTGGGTAAGCTTAACCGGAAAAGTCAGATCGTAACGCGCTGAAATAAACCGCATCGGCCGTCGCCCCATGGCCGGTAACCTGGGAATGAAGGGCACGGGACTAATGGGACTCCAGTACTCGCGCAACTCACCGAGCTTTAAATGATCAGCAAAGCCTTCGTCGTGAGCAAACGCCAGAAACGAAATGCATGAGCCGATGCTGGTGCCAAGAACGCCGATGCGGTCGTAGCCGGCATTAGTAAGCGAACGCACGGCGGCGCGTGTGTCGAGCACCGCCTGCCGAAACGACTGAATGGTACGACCGACGTTGGGACTTACCAAATGATCTGCGCGTTCGAGTTCTGGTGGCCGTCGCTCCTGATGATATGGAACCGTCAGTCGCAAAGCTGAAATTCCCAGCAAGTTGAAGATGCGGCAAGCTTCAACGTGGCTCTCAGGCTGAGCATTCCACTGGGGCACTACCACCACCGCTCTGTGCGGACGTTTCCCATTCCCGGGCTTGGCTTGGAAGAAACGCGCGCGCGCCAGATTGTTTTCGACCGCAGCCGTGTGCACAGCACTGGTCCAGGTCAGTTGATCGCCATTCAGGTTGAAGTCGTCGATAGCCGGTAAAGCATAAAACTCTCCGCTGTCGCGTAACGCGTTTTCGGTGTGCTGACGCAGAACATCGCGCGGGTCGTCACCGTTGACATGCTCAACGACAAAGGGCAAGCCCCACTCGAATGGGCGCACTACGCGGTTATTGTCGCGCTCGTAATAAGCGCGCTCGCGCCGGTGCATGTATGCTTTCCAGGAAACCAAATTTACCTCTTGATGAAGGCCCGCGGGCGTAGGCCCGGAAGCAAGAATAGCAGTGAAGACGCGATCCTAATGAGCACGACCGCCCCAGTCAAGCCGAGGGAGCAGGAGGCAGAAACGATACTAAAAGCAATACATCCAGACGCAATGTTGCCTTTCACTTTCCTACGTCACTTCTGAATCCCAGGAGGCATTGACTCGTCAATCAATTCGTAATACAAGTCTCAGCCGTCACTAACTCGGTCGCTGTGGCTTCCGGCATGCCTTGGCTGGGTACTAAAAGCTCAGTGTTCACTCTGCAGAAAGTCTCACTCAATGACTAACTCTCCGACCAGGTTATTACTCTTCGCCATTACGGTAGTCGCAATAGCATCGCTCAGAGCCAGCGGGGTACCGGCCGCCGCTCAATCTC
>JAIVJP010000067.1 GCA_020199975.1 Acidobacteriota bacterium | reverse complement strand
GTGCGCGGAAGTGGAAAAATGGTGCCCCCGGCGCGATTCCAACGCGCGACCTTCCGCTTAGGAGGCGGACGCTCTATGCAACTGAGCTACGGGAGCACGTGCGGTTAGATATTAAATGGTGAAGGGTTTATGGTAAAGGCACCGCCCAACGGGTAGCGCCATTTTCAAAAGTTGCCTCTGCCCTATCAGCAGAGGGGGACAACTCACAGTTGCCCGGCATTCAAGTGCTGGACACCGTGAATTCTCTAGTCCAAGAAACTCGCGGCGGAAGGAATTTTCTAAGGATGAGTGAGAGTACGAACCGTCCGGTCGTCCACCCGAGGCAACGGCTCTCTGGCAGTGGCCCTGGAGCGTCCCACTGGCGCCTCCAGATTCGCTAAAAACTGCTTGTCCATGATGCTGAAAAGCTTTAACTCGCGCCCTGAAAGTGATATAAAAGAACCCGAAGACTGCTGTGATTTCTCACTGATGTCCATCATCAGTGTTACCGCTCTTCCCTATCAGTCTTTCGTTCTATCTCATCGTAGGTTTCGTCTCGAAGCCGGCGCTTCGGTTAAAACCGAGTTACGGGTGCCTAATCCGGGGGAAGGTCATGCATAAGCACTTAGCCGTTCTCACTGTTTTTCTCGCAATCCTCTGTCATTCCCAAGCCTCGCCCGGCCAATCGAACGTCAGCACTGCGACGCCGCAAGCCCTCGCCGCCAATGGTTCCGGCACATCGGAGGGTTCCTCTAACAAGACGGAGAGTCAGGACGTTTCTAAGAAAGCGCGTGAGGAAGCAAAGCGACTCTACAAAATGGGTGTGAAATATGGCCGCGGGGGACTCTTTAGACAGGCTTCGGAGTCATTTCAAAAGGCGATCCAACTCAACCCGAACTACGCCGACGCCCACTACGGTCTCGGTCTTGCTCTTTTCGACCAGGGCCGCTGGGAGGAGGCCATTCGGTCCTTTCAGAACGTGGTTAAGATCAATCCAAAAGACAAGGAGGCTCGCGAAAAGCTTTATGAAGCGTCCGTGCTAGCAGAGAGGAAGACGAATCCAGCCGGACATACTGAGAAAGAAACAATAGCAGCAATTCCACTTTCGCCAAACGCCTCGAGCAAATCGCCTTCGAAGATCGACACGGCAGCCGAAGTTCCGGTTTCGCTAAACGTATCGACAGATTCGCATCCAAACAATTCAAGCTCAGCAGCAACTGCCGGGAATGATCTGACACGCGTCTACCACATTGGTGTCGGTGACGTTCTTGATGTCCGACTGGGCGATCAGCCGGCGAGTCACTCAACCTTATTCACAGTCACTCCGTCTGGACTCCTGGAGCACCCAATTCTCGCTGAGCCGCTGCAGGTTGCCGGACTCACGGTGGAAGAGACGAGGGCTCGATTAGAGGCTGACCTGAAACGCCGGGCTATCAACGAGAACCCCAGAGTGTTGGTCGGCGTTCGCGAGTATCTTAGTCATGCAGTTATCGTCAGCGGACTCGTGAAGGAGCCCGGCACTAAACTTCTGCGCCGCGAAGCTATTCCGCTCTATGTGGTGATTGCCGACGCGCAGCTGGCGCCTGAAGCCGGCCGCGCCACGCTCATCAGGCATGAGACCGGTGAGGCGTTGGTTGTCGATCTCTCCAAACCAGCGGAGATGAATCTACTGGTTCGTTCCGGTGATGTAATAACGGTCCACGCAAACCCCAAACTGTTCTTTTATGTTGGTGGCGAGGTCAAGGCTCCCGGCGAGAAACAATTTCGACCAGGTCTGACTCTCACGCAGGCCATCCTGGCGGCGGGAGGTTTAAGTCGCGAATCCAAAGAAGCACACCTCGCGCGCGAGGGTGCGAATGGGTTTCTCGCTTCAACCCGTTACAAGCTGAAAGATATCAATACCGGTAAAGTGGCAGATCCACTGATTCAACCGGGTGACCGGATTACAGTTGAGCACTAAATCCAGAGGCTTCGAGGGTGTTGACGACATGCTTCGACAAGCGCGTGCGACAAAGCAAGTGGAAGCGTCGAGTCCCCGCACCGCCGCGATTAACGAACCCGCTCTCTTCCCTCGTCCCGCCGAGAAAGAGAAGCTTCAACGAGCTGACGGTCCGGGCGGCCCCTGGGTGGGACGCTTTGTGATCGACGAGGCCACAGATTCCGAGACTACGTTGGCGATGAGGCCTGCGCCGGTGGCTGAAGAAAGCACACAAAGAAAAAGCGAGCCGACCCCAGATATTTTCCGGAGCGGCAAGCTTGAGCACGCTCAGGCACAACCTGTCATTAAGCAACTACTACGAGCTTCAAAGACTCTGCCAGAAATTAAGGATCCGCTTCCTGTGGTGGTGCCGGAGTTTCATCCCGGATCAGTCTTTGTGGCTCGTATTACTTCGAGTCGGAAAAATCTCGAAGCTTTGATACTTATAGTGTTGCTTGTCTTTGCTGGTATTGCCGCGTTTTTGATTCCGCAGCTTCGTAAATCGTTGGCAGACGGGCGTGAAGACGCTGTCACGAAAACCACTAACTTACCCACAGAGTCGAGTGGCCCAATTGCGGGATCTGGAACGAATGTTTCCGACAGGGTGGAAACTCCCTCTGCAGCGACAACCGAATCAACAACCGCACCTCCTTCAAAGGACTTTGAGGAGACTACGACTGATACTCAGAGCGTTGAGTCAACTTCCCGATTTGAATCCGCTGAGGTATCTGAAAAAGGTTCAGCCGGCATCGCCAGGGCGACGCGATCTAAGAGTCGCGCTCACCCTTGGTCTGGCAACAGAATTCCCGAGCCGTCTGAGAATAAGCGCGAATTCTCTCCAGCAACATCTATGTCGCACTCCGCCGCACCCGCGCGTAAGCAGCGGGAAGTCTCGCGACCCGTAAAGTTCAAACCAAAAACAGTGGCTGAGGAACAGGCGAAACCGGCCTCCCTAAGCGGGGAGATGAGTCGAAGCCATATTGTGCATTCTACGCCGGCGAGGAGCGCTAATGAAGTTTCGGGCAGTCAGCCCGCACCGTTGAGCATTATCTCCGGCAAGCCAAAGTCAAAGGTCATTCAGTGGCCATGAGGAACCAACGGCCGGCAGGCTATCTAGAGATCATTCCCCATCTAGAACCAAAAGCCCCAGAACTCCTTAAGATTGATACCTAATCAACGACCGCACGTCATAGCCTTCCAGCTTCTTGCGGCCTGGTAAAAACTCCAACTCCACGACAAACACCAGCCCCGCCACCGTTCCGCCCAAACTCTCAACCAGGTCAACGACCGCCTTGGCCGTGCCCCCAGTAGCTAGCAGGTCGTCTGCAATGATCACGCGGTGTCCGTCGCCGATCGCATCTCGGTGAATTTCCAGTGTGTCCTGGCCGTATTCGAGATCGTAGGAGATAGACGCACACTCGGCCGGCAGCTTGCGCGGTTTGCGTACTGGCACGAAGCCCGCTCCGAGGTGGTAAGCAAGGGCTGGCGCAAAAATGAATCCGCGCGCCTCGACACCAATCACCGTGTCAACCTTTGCTCCTTCAAATTCCGCCGCCAGCGCATCGACGGTTCCGCGCAACCCTTCCGGATGCTTCAGCAAGGTTGTGATGTCGTAAAAATTAATGCCGGCTTTGGGAAAGTCCGGCACTTCGCGAATGAGTTTTTTTAGATTGTCCATAAATGAGTACCACGCGCCTTTTTTAACGCTCAACCCTAAACGATGTATACTTTCCACTCGGACCCAGAGTTATTTCTTCTACTTGCTCGACTCTGGACCACTGCGGACCAGCCGCCAGCTCGTTCTTGAAAGCTTCCACGTTACTAGCTGGACCTTCCGCTAAAACTTCGACGCTTCCATCGGGTTCGTTGCGCACATATCCGACAACTTGATGCTTCGCGGCGGCGCGTTGCGCAAAGAAGCGATAGCCCACCCCCTGCACGCCGCCGCGTATCAAAAACCTTCTCGCAACTGTTGCCATCGTTCTCAACCTTACCCAAAGCTACCGGCCAAAGTCCAACCTCCCACTGGGAGCGCAGGGGTCTCGCCTGCGGACGTGAGGGCCGCTCAACTCATGAGGGGGGTTTGTCAACCTCTTTACTGGGACCGCGGACGTCTCGTCCGCAATGGCTAGGCGCAGCCGCGCCAAGATAAATTCGCACTCCCGGTAAGGCAGAGCCTTACCGCCGGGATTGCGGCAAAGCCGCATAAAGAACCGCGCACAGCGCACGCGTCCGGCCTACCAATGGAGCGCGGGCATCCTGACCGCAAGGCGAGCCCAGCCGCGCCACTCCGTTGAATGGGCTCTTGCCGTAGGGC
>JAIVJP010000361.1 GCA_020199975.1 Acidobacteriota bacterium | reverse complement strand
GTTCGGCTCAGCAAGTACCGCCACTGAGTTCTATCACTTATCGTTTATCAATGTCCCGTCCGCAGTCGCATCTCTTTGAAGTGGCCATAGAAGTAGCACTGCCGGAAATGGTGCCGGAGTCGCTCGATTTCCAAATGGCGAAGTGGCCGCCGGGGCGCTATGCAGTGTTTGATTTCGCCAAGAACGTACAGGAGTTTCGGGCGCGTACAGGCGTCTGTGCACCCATGACTGATTGTGACAAGGCTCGCCCGGTGACGAGAGTCGATGAACAGACTTGGCGCGTCCCCACGGTAAATAGTCGGACTCTAATAATAACGTACAAAGTCTTCGGTAATGATCTTTCCGGCACCTTCTCCCAACTCGATACTCGCCACGCAAATTTCAATGGCGCATCCGTCTTCATGTATATCGTCAGTCACAAGGCCGACCCGGTTAAGTTGGTGATCAATCCGCCAACCGGTTGGCGCATAATCAACGGCCGGATGGAACAGACTGACCAGCTCGAGTGGAAGTTTCCAAATTGGGACATCATGGTCGACACGCCGACGGAGATTGCTCCCGACTGGAGTCGAGAAGAGTTTCAAGTGCAGGGTAAGAAATACTACGTAATGGTCCACTCTTTCGGCGACGAAGGAGGTAAGCGGGCGGCTTTGGTGCGAGACATAGAAAAGATTGTGCGGGCCGAGACCGCGATGTGGGGTGCGCCGGAATTCGATTCATATACCTTCCTGCTACATTTTGCTGCTGACGATCGCTCCGGTGACGGGATGGAACACCTAACCTCAACGCAAATCGTTGAGCCTGGAGCGCTCGCCGAGCCGGGGGTTTACGAAAGCACGCTGGGCACGGTGGCCCACGAGTTCTTTCATGTCTGGAATGTAAAGCGCTTGCGACCAATCGAATTCGGTCCCTGGGACTTCACTCGACCGGCAAACACGCGCAGTCTATGGATAGCGGAAGGTCTGACGAATTATTACGGCCATCTAATGATGAGGCACGCGGGAATCTGGGGAACAGTCCGAACGCTACCCACTATCTTCGAGGACGCGGCTACCGCACCGAGGAATTTCAAAGTGTAGCAGGGGAAGTCGCTGGCAGTGACCTTAGCGATTTCTTTAGGAGGTACGTAAGTGGGGTAGAGGTTCCGCCTTACGATGAGGCGCTCGGCTATGTAGGATTGCGTCTGGTTCGGGAACAATCGCGCGAGGCTTACAGCGCCGGCCTTACTCTAAATGCGTGGAGTCCTCAAGCGCTGAGCATTGGGAACGTACTCAATGGTTCAGCCGGCGAAGACGCCGGCCTGCAGCCGGGCGATCAGATTCTCACTATCAATGGGAAGAAAGTTACGAGCAGGAATTGGCTCAGCAGGTTCAACCGGTATCAGCAGGGTGATCGCGTGCAGATTTCATTCAAACGTGATCGCCGCACGCTTCAGAGGACACTTGTGCTCGGGGCTCTAGATCGCTTCGAGTATCGGATTGCAGAGAAGAAAGATGCGACTGCCGCGCAGAAAGCCTTGCGTGCGGCATGGCTCAAAGGAAGATAGAGAGTCGGGAGTCTGGGAGTCTCGAGTCTTGAGTCTGGCGCAGTTGACTCCTGACTGCTGACTATAGGCTCGAGTCTTCACGCTGAAGGCGTGGAATTCAATAGCCGGGGGCCCGCGCCCCCGGAAGCGAAACACCAACCGTTCCGACCCTGAAAGGGTCGAACCTCACGAAAAATTCATAAATAGTATAACCTTCTCCTGGTTCTCACTTGAGGAAAAACGGAACGGGTACGGCACGCCATACTGGTGGAATAGAATATTTCGACCCTTTCAGGGTCGGTTGGAATGATTCGCGATCCGTGGGCGTTGCCCACGGCTATTAAATTCATCCCCTTCAGGGAGAGGATACTCACACAGGCGGGAATCTAGTCTTCACGCTGAAGGCGTGGAATCTCTAAGGAACGATCACCTCGATCGATTCTGGCGCGATCTCGAAAGTCATTGGCAGGTTTCCAATCAACTCGCCATCCACTTGCACAGCGGCCTCGCCGGTTGCTCGCGCACGCGTCGCGCGAAGAAAGTGAACGCCACGGTGGTCCGGGGGCACTCCACTACGCACCGCGTGCGAGAGTAGATAGAGATAACGCAGCCGGCTGGTAGAATCGATAACGCAAATCTCAAAATCGGGTTGGTCCAGCTGAGCGCGCGGTGTAACAGTGAGATCGCCACCGTAGCTTGCCGCCTTGCCAATGTTGGCGAAGGTGGCAGTGAAAGTTTGTCCCTCAACTTCAATCTTGAAGGGTTTGGGTTTCAGTCTGCAATTACGTCGCATACGCCTTTGCGTCCTGCATCAGCGGCGATGCGAGTTGCATCGCCCGGCCCTCCGGTAGCCACCAATTCAAGTTCGAGTCCTTCTGAACTTAGCTGCGAGTAGATATGTTCGATTGGCGGCAGTCGTCGCGATGCGTACCGGCCAGTCTTCGGATTTGAAATCAGGATTGCCTTCCGAGTGGTCATTTGCGGTTCGGTAAACTGGGCAAATAGGATGCCGTGTCAGTGGAGCATCCAACGCGGCTTATCCCAAGCCTGGTCCCGTAGTTTGTTATTGATGGAGTCGTGTGGTCCTCTTAAAAGCGACAAGAGTCGGATAAATACGCCGCCAGTCATGGACAACAAAAAGAGATCTTGCCTTCTCCGAATTGACTTTCCACAACTACGCTGAAAGCGTTCGCTAATTGGAGCCCAGGGTTGCTTCAACCCTGGGACTCCAGTTTCAGCGATAAGATCTAAACTCTGAAAGAGTCCGCGAGTCGGCTTGTTGCGCGGGCACTAGCCAACACCTTCGGCGTTATTATTCTCTGGATGTGTAAGACCCGGCGTTGAAGCAACCCTGGGCTGCAATTAGCGAACGCTTTCAGCGTTAATTGGGTTATCTATTCCAACCGATAGTTGGGCGCTTCCTTCGTGATGATCACGTCGTGAACGTGCGACTCGCGCAGGCCGGCGGAAGTGATGCGAATGAACTGACTCTTATCCTGAAATTCTTTGATTGTGCGACACCCTGTGTAGCCCATTCCCGAACGCAAACCGCCCACTAATTGCGTCGTCATCTCAGCGATAGTGCCTTTATATGCAACGCGGCCTTCGATACCCTCGGGAACGAGCTTCTCCTCGCTCTCGGCCATCTCCTGAGCGTATCTGTCGCGCGAGCCTTCGCGCATCGCCCCAATTGAGCCCATGCCCCGGTATGTCTTGAACGATCGACCTTGGAAAAGAATTACTTCGCCGGGAGCTTCCTCCGTTCCGGCAAAAAGGGAACCGATCATCACGATGTCGGCGCCGGCGGCGATGGCTTTAGCCACGTCCCCAGAGAATTTCACGCCGCCATCCGAGATCACTGGAACTCCACTCTCCTGCGCGGCTCTTACACACGACTGGATGGCGGTGATCTGTGGCACGCCTGCCCCGGTGACTACCCGAGTCGTACAAATCGATCCCGGACCGATGCCTACCTTGATAGCGTCTACTCCGGCCTCGATCAATTCCTGCGCTCCCTGGGCAGTGCCGATATTGCCGGCGACCAGATCTGTGTTCGGATGTCTACGCTTAATCTCGTGAACAGCTTCGATCACACGTGACGAATGACCGTGGGCCGTATCCACGACCAGACAATCAACTCTGGTTCTTACCAATTCATCCGCGCGTTCGCGGAAATCGCCCGTTGCTCCGATCGCGGCCGCGACTCGCAGACGGCCAAGGTTATCTTTGGCTGCGGTCGGGTATTTGATTGCCTTCTGAATATCTTTGACCGTGATTAAGCCCTTGATCCGTTTGTCATCGTCAATCACGAGCAGCTTCTCGATCCGGTGTTTTTGTAGAACCGCCTTCGCCTGTTCGAGTGTGGTGCCGACGGGAACGGTGACCAAGGGCTGCTTAGTCATCACATCGGAAACAGGGATGTCGAACCTCGTTTCAAAGCGCAAGTCGCGGTTCGTAATGATACCGACGAGGTGCCCGTCTTCATCCACCACCGGCACACCGCTGATGTGATACGTCTCCATCACCAGGAGAGCTTCGCGCACGGGCCGGTCTGGCCGAATCGTCACCGGATCTACGATCATTCCTGATTCAGATCGTTTTACCTTGTCCACTTCCTCAGCCTGACGCTCAATACTCAAGTTCTTATGAATGACACCAATGCCGCCCTGCTGGGCCAAAGCAATGGCGAGCGCAGCCTCGGTGACAGTATCCATCGCCGCGGAACAGAGCGGGATCTGCAACCTGATATTGCGGGTGAAGTGTGTCGAGGTGTCAGTTTCAGATGGCAGCACGTCAGAACGCGCGGGCAGTAAGAGGACGTCGTCAAAAGTAAGGCCTTCGGGAATGTTAGCCGAGATCATGATAGTGCTTACTACTCCTTGATGGTCAAATGAAATCTCGTAATGGAGATAAGTCGCGGACGAAAACAGAACTGCCCGCTACTTTGGAGCGGGCAGTCGTTTTTATTTCCGGAGTCGGACACAGGTGTCGCACAAGCTTCGGCAGTGTGCCTTTCGGCACAAGACACCGATCGACACGAATACTATTGCCGGACAGTTTCGTAATTAGCTTTCCAAAAACCCAAATCGACGACGAGCCTGGACGTGGCCGACGTGTGCGCCCGGATGTCCACCAAAGCCACTGATGGCAAAGCCGGGCGAAGTAGCACCGCCGAGCGGCGCTGATACCAATGCAGCGCAGCAAGTGCTGCCAGAGTTAATAAGCCCAGAATTAATATTGCCAGAAGTACAGTCAAAATCGGAGAGCGGGTTGCGGGTGCATCAGTATAGACTTTCGAATGATAGGGAGTGGTTGCAACATCGTCGCCGGTGTCACCATTTTCGCGCAGGTAACGCGAGTATCCTTCGACAGCCTCTTTTTCGTCAAACCCAATGCAGCGCGCGTAAGCCCTCACAAAGCTCCGGTTGAAGATTCCGCCGGGCAGACGTTTATAGTCGTTTGATTCGATGGCTTCGAGATAGCGAATGGAGATGCGTGTTTCGTCGGAAACTTCTCGTAGCGGAATGCCACGCTCTTCGCGCGTGAGTCGCAACTGTTCACCAATAGTAGCTGCCATTACCAAATCCGCTTCAGCCCATGCGCCTGCTCGGTTGGTTGTAACCTTTACGATGCCCCGCAGGGAAGGGAACTTGATCCGTTTTCCGCAGCATCGTTCGCGTCCTCTAGCCTATGTTGTAAGATCAACTTAACCCTTAGGCGCAATATAGCTTGCGATGCTAAACGGTGTCAAACTTATGCTACACAAGAGAATGGCGTCTCTTGATTCTTCGCGCCTGCGGTGATAGGTTGACGGCAGTAATCCGAATCAGTCGCCTTTAATTTCTACAATAGAAAAAGTGAGGACACAGGAATGCCTTTAGAAGCGCTTGGAATGGTGGAAACCAAAGGTTTCGTCGGGGCTGTAGAAGCTGCAGATGCGATGGTGAAAGCTGCCAACGTCACGCTCCTGGGAAAAGAATATATAGGCGCCGGCTACGTAACTATTTTCGTTCGTGGAGACGTGGGAGCAGTAAAAGCCGCAACTGACGCAGGAGCGGCGGCTGCTCGGCGAGTGGGTGAGTTAATCAGCGTCCACGTAATCCCGCGTCCGCACGCAGAGGTTGAGCGAGTTCTACCAGTTGACGGCAGAACCGGCCAGAGTCCCGATGAGCGTTCACTGCAGGGTGGTGCGCGAGGGCAGCTTGGACAGGGTGAACAGGGCCGTTCCCTCCAGGCCGGCGCACGGGAGTCAAGTAAAGAGCGAGCCCGGTAACTCAATTGCCGATTGCCCATTTCCGATTGCCGGTTGCAGATCCGCGCGTTTCTACTCTTCATGAATTGGCAATCGGCAATTGCCAATCGTTCGCGGAGGTTGTTTATGTCGGCAGATAAAGATCTTGTCTCGGTCCAGCAGGCCCGTGATCTTGTGGAAGCGGCACACCGGGCCCAGGGCGAGCTGGCCCGCTTCGATCAAGCTAAGATTGATCGCATTTGTGAGGCAATGGCCAGGGCCGCCCTGCGCGAGGCAGCTCGATTGGGGGCCCTGGCCGTCGAAGAGACTGGTTATGGAGTTGCCGATGACAAGAGAGAGAAGAACCGTTTCGCGGCCGAAGATGTTTGGAACTATTTCCGCGGGTTGCGTACTGTCGGCGTTGTGTCCGAGTCGAAAGACGTAGTCGAGATCGCCAGCCCACGCGGGGTAGTGGCCGGAATCATCCCCTCAACCAATCCCACCTCCACTGCCATCTTCAAAATACTCATCGCAGTCAAATCTCGTAACGCGATCGTGTTGTCGCCACATCCATCCGCTGCCCGTTGTATCACTGAATCAGCACGAGTCATGCGAGAAGCAGGTGTTAAGGAAGGACTGCCAGCCGATGCAATTGGCTGCATGACCACCGCTACCATCGAGGGTACGGAAACCCTGATGAAGAGCAAGCAGACTGCCGTGATTCTGGCGACCGGTGGCATCGGCCTGGTACGCGCCGCCTACTCTTCGGGCAAGCCGGCGTTCGGCGTCGGTCCGGGAAATGTTCCGAGCTTTATTGAGCGGACTGCCGATGTG
>JAIVJP010000360.1 GCA_020199975.1 Acidobacteriota bacterium | reverse complement strand
GTTCCCTATGGCACCGGCTACTACCTTCCCAGCATCTATGCGATAGTCTTTGCGCTGGTACTGCTTTCAGGCGGGCACTACGTCTTCTTTGCCTCAAAGCTTCTAAACGAGGATCGTAGTCCTTCGCCTGAAGGTCCCCAGAAACTGTAACGCCTTTGAGTTCCCCGCTAGAACTGCAGCGGACGGCGAATCCCAGCCTAACAAAGTTGACAGCAAGGCACTCAGGTATTATATTAACGCGGCATTCAACCTATTTGCTCGGCCGCCAGTCCTAAGATTAGGCGGGCTGGGTGTGGTAGTCGCTGCCACTCACTGCGGTGTAAACGAGCGGCTAATTTGGTTTGTGGGAGATAAATACAGATGAGTAACAAGATAATAGGAATTGATTTGGGAACGACCAACTCCGTCGTTGCGGTGATGGAAGGCGGCGAACCGACGGTCATCACTAATTCGGAGGGAGGTCGCACTACCCCTTCGGTAGTGGCTTTTGCAAAGGACGGAAGCCGGTTGGTTGGCCAGGTTGCCAAGAGGCAAGCGGTTACAAACCCCGAGAATACGGTCTATTCAATTAAACGATTTATGGGTCGTCGCTACAACGAAGTGACGGAAGAGATCAAGCAGGTGCCTTACAAAGTACAAGGCGGCAGCGGTGACGTGCGCATCGCAGCCGGTGGCAAAGAATGGAGCCCGCCGGAGATCTCGGCAATCATCTTGCAGAAGATGAAGCAATCGGCCGAGGAATATCTGGGACAGAAAATAGAGAAAGCGGTGATTACCGTTCCTGCCTATTTCAATGATTCGCAACGTCAGGCGACTAAGGATGCAGGCAAGATCGCCGGTTTGGAAGTAATGCGTATCGTCAACGAGCCCACGGCCGCCGCGCTTGCTTATGGTTTGGACAAAAAGAAAGACGAAACCATCGCGGTGTTTGACTTTGGCGGTGGTACGTTTGACATCTCCATACTCGAAGTCGGCGAAGGCGTCGTCGAGGTCAAATCTACTAACGGCGACACCCACTTGGGAGGCGACGACATCGATGAGCGCCTGATCGAATGGATTATCGAAGAGTTTAAGCGCGATCAGGGCATCGACCTTTCAAGTGACAAGATGGCTTTGCAGCGGCTTAAGGAAGCTGCGGAGAAAGCGAAGATCGAGCTTTCCAGCACGATGGAAACCGAGATCAATCTTCCCTTCGTTACCGCGGACCAGTCTGGCCCCAAGCACCTGGCGATGAAACTTACGCGGTCCAAGTTTGAACAGTTGGCCGATCCAATCCTGCAACGGCTTCGTCCACCGGTGGAACAGGCCTTGAAAGACGCAGGACTCGACGCTAAGAAAATCGACGAAATAGTTTTGGTCGGCGGTTCCACACGTATTCCCAAAGTTCAGCAGTTGGTGAGAGATGCTTTCGGCAAGGAGCCCAACAAGAGCGTCAATCCTGACGAGGTGGTGGCCATCGGCGCAGCAGTTCAGGCAGGCGTGCTTTCCGGTGAAAAGACAGACATTTTGCTACTCGATGTTACCCCTCTCAGTTTGGGAATCGAGACTCTTGGGGGCGTTTTCACGAAGTTGATTGAGCGTAACACTACCATCCCCACCCGG
The DNA here is from genome assembly GCA_020199975.1 of Acidobacteriota bacterium. Taxonomy (GTDB): domain Bacteria; phylum Acidobacteriota; class Blastocatellia; order Pyrinomonadales; family Pyrinomonadaceae; genus PSRF01. The sequence continues at coordinate 6,720 of JAIVJP010000360.1, read as the reverse complement.
AAGTCGGAGATCTTCTCCACAGCCTCAGACAACCAGACGTCAGTTGAGGTTCACGTGCTGCAGGGTGAGCGTCAGATGGCTGGTGACAACCGCACTCTGGGCAAGTTTCACCTGGTCGGCATCCCCCCGGCACCTCGGGGAATGCCGCAGGTAGAAGTGACGTTTGACATCGATGCAAACGGGATCGTTAACGTGTCAGCGAAAGACATGGGTACGGGCCGCGAGCAGAAGATAACCATTACAGCGTCGTCTGGTCTGGCGAAGGACGAAATCGACAAGATGATGCGCGACGCCGAGTCTCACGCAGCCGACGACGCGAAGAAGCGCGAAGAAATCGAAGCACGCAACCGTCTGGACGGACTCACCTACCAGATGGAGAAGACGGTAAATGACAATCGTGAGAAAGTAGGTGCGGTGGCTGCAGAGGTGGAAGCGGCCATTGCCGAGGCAAAGACAGCGCTGCAGGAAGGTGGAACCGAAAAACTCAACGATGCCTTCAACAAACTGCAGGCCACGTCTCACAAACTAGCTGAGGTACTCTACCAGCAAACCGCACCGCCGGAACCAGGCGCCGAAGCAACGGGCGACCAGGCATCGGCCGCTGGCGCGTCGTCTTCGGGAGGTGGCGGCGAAGATAATGTCATTGACGCTGAATACGTCGACGTAGACGAGAACAAATAGGAATTCCAATTTCCGATTGCCGATTGCCGATTGGTCAGTGGCCCGAGTCGAGCCTGAATGCGAGATTAGAGGTTACAGGTCAATCGGCAATTGGCAATTGGAAATCGGCAATGAAAGATGGCTAAACAGGATTACTACGAAGTGCTGGGTGTAAAGCGGAACGCTAAGCCTGAGGAGATCAAGAAGGCTTATCGAAGACTCGCGCGCAAATATCATCCAGACGTCAATCCGGGGGACAAGGCATCAGAAGAGCGCTTCAAACTGACCACTGAAGCGCACGACGTGTTGTCAGACCCGAAGAAGCGTTCGGTCTACGATCGTTTTGGTCAGTACTCAGACAACCTGGCGGATGCGGCCGCGCGCGGTGCCGGACCCAGTACGGGGCGGGCTGGCGGGCCGGGGTTCGATTTCACCGGCTTCGATTGGGGAACCTCTACAGGTTCCGGCGGCGGCACCAGTTTCAGGGATATTTTCTCGGATCTGTTTGGCGGGGGTGCTACAAAAGAGCACGAGGCTCCGCGGCCACAGCCAACGCGTGGCGCCGACATAGAGATGCCCCTTGCGCTCTCGTTTGAAGAAGCCATTAATGGCCTCACTACGAACCTTACGGTGAACCGTTCCGAACAATGTTCACGCTGCAATGGGGCTGGAGACATCGGTGGTCCGGTAATGATCTGTTCGACCTGCAAGGGCTCGGGCCAGGTGCAAAGGGCAGGCGGCCGCCTGCGTTTTGCGCAGGAGTGTACAGATTGTGAAGGTACCGGACGGAGGAGGCCGCCCTGCTCGCTCTGCCAGGGTAAGGGCACGTTGCCGAAGACGGAAACGGTCAAGGTTCGGATCCCCGCCGGAGTTGAAACGGGTTCCCGCGTGAGGATCCCCGCCAAGGGTGAAGCTGGCCGTTTAGGTGCGCCTGCCGGTGATTTGCACATCAACACCAATGTCGGGCCGCACAAACACTTTACCCGCAAGGGTGACAATATTTATGTAACCGTGCCCATTACGGTCCCCGAGGCAGCGCTGGGCGCAAAGATCGAAGTACCTACCGTAGAGGGCAAGGCGCAATTGCGCATTCCTCCCGGCACTCAGTCAGGTCAAAAATTTCGACTGCGTCAGCGGGGCGCGCCATCTTTGCGCAAACCGGGAGCTAGAGGCGATCAGTTTGTGGAAGTGCAGGTGACGCTGCCGAAGGTGATCTCCGAAGAGACGAAAGAGCTTTTGCGGCAGTACTCGAAGATGAACTCCCAGAATCCGCGCGTGGAGATGGGGCTGGAATGAACTCGTAAATCGTAAATGGTAAATCGTAAATCGTAAGAGCCAAACCCAAGGACCTGATTTACCGAACTTACTAATTCACCATTTACGATTTACGATTCGCGTTAACATGAAGCGTAAGGCTAAGACATACACGATCAGTGCGGTAGCGGACCAGTATGGCCTTCATCCGCAGACGCTGCGCATGTATGAACGCGAAGGCTTATTGAAGCCCTCGCGTTCTGACGGCAACACACGCCTTTACACTGATCCCGATCTCGAGCGCCTCGAGCTGATACTCTCCCTGACGCGCGATCTTGGTGTGAACCTCGCTGGCGTGGAGATCATCCTTAACATGCGCGAGAAGATGGATGCGATGCAGCATGAGTTTGAGCGGTTTTTTCAATATCTGCAGTCACATGCCGAAGAGTTCAGCAACTTCACCGAACCTCCGCCTGAAGGAAGCACTGACGCGCTCGTGCCTTTCACTCGCGCCGCATCGCTGCGGCGGCGTAGCGCTTCACGCGGGTAACAAGTTGAAGGACACAAACATCGAGCGAGTATCACATCAACATCATGGAGGCACCTTGCGTTGCGGCGGCAGCACTTGCACAAGGAGCATCGGTCCACTGCCGCAGAAGGGACAGCGGGCGGGCGGGTTTTTGCCTTGGACACTTGTTGAATTCGTTGTAATCTTGTGGCGAGCGGTGACGACCGATCCAAGTACCGGCAGTAGAGGTCTTCGAGCCGGGGCGTCAGGATGAGGCCTTTGAGCCATCAAATCCTGTTATCAGGAGCGCCTACCTCCATTGTCGCACCGCTCTCTTCTTTCAATTTCGACTTAATGTTGAAGCTTCAAAGGCTCGTGCCAGGACCGCCGACCGCTTTCGCTCTTCCGACATAAGACACGCCAAGGCGCCCTCTTGAGCTTTATATCGACGCATTGGCCTGCGGGCGAGGGCTTTCATCGACTACCTCAGGACAAGGCGTTATGCCGCACCCCTTTTATGGGTAGTGGGTCAGTTTGGAAGAGTGGCACGGGCGTATCGCCCGTGAACCACGCGCAAGATGCGCGTGCCACAATGAAACTGCTCACTACCCTTTTCTGAAAAACTTGTTTCGCGTTTCGATGTCGTGATAGAGTACGCTCCGCGTAATCACCGAGCGAGTTTGGCTTCTCCTCACGTTCTTCCTGGCAACCCCACGTAAGATCTCTGCGAAGCCAAGCTTTAGTAATCAGTTTGCAAATGCATTGGCGGGATCCTATAGAGGCTTGGCCCGCCCATCGCAGGAGACCTCACATGAACCTCACCCCACAATTCTCGTTTCGTTTCAGCCTTCACTTCACTTTCTACTTGATACTTTGTTGCTTCGGCGCGGTCGATCGTACTGTGGCGCAGAATCTCGATAACGTGATCATTGGTGGTCGAGTTGTCGACCAGAATGGCGCCGTTATTCCAGGAGCCTCGGTAACTGCCGTTCTCACCAGAACAGGCTCGCGGCGTACTGACGTGGCGGATGCTGACGGATGTTATCGGATCCTTCAGCTCGAGCCGGGCACTTATGTCTTGCGCGCGTCAGCGGAGGGCTTCGCCGTGCAAGATAGTGCGGGCATCGCGGTCATATCCGGCCAAAACCTTCAGGTCGAGATCGTGCTTTTAGCGCAAGGCCTGATCGTTGATCCAGTGATTGTTACTTCCCCGGAGTCCGAATCTGTGGACACCACCCGCACTGTCGTCGGCGGAACGGTTACCGCACATGAGGTCGAATCTTTACCTCTCGCGACGCGTTCGCCCCTCGATTTGATCTTCACGCTGGGAGGAGTGACCGAGGAGCCACTTTCGACGCGCGATCTGGCAGAGGATAGAGATAGAAATCCAGCCAGCGCGCCCGAAGAAGCGGGAACGTTTGCGCTCTCCGGCGGACCAGCCTACTCCAACAACCTGACCATCGACGGTCTTGATAACAACGACGATCGCGCAGCCCGAGAACGTTTTCAGCCGTCGCTCGAAGCCGTTGAAGAGGTCCAGGTAATAACGAATCAATTCTCCGCCGAATACGGACGAGCCTCCGGGGGGCGCATAAACATTCGCACTCGGGGTGGTGCCCAAACGTTTCAGGGTCGGGCGTTTTACTTTTTCAAAGATGAGTCCTTAAACGCCAACACATTTAGAAACAATTCACTCCGCCTCAAGAGACTTCCCTTGCAGGAGCACACGCCCGGTTTCACTGTAAGTGGCCCCGTCATACTCCCATGGATCAAAAACCAAACACCGACGTTCTTCTTCAGCTCTTATGAGTTCAAAAAAGCTCTCGATAGCGCGTTGACCGACACACTCGTGCCAATCCAGCAGAACCCTCGGTTTTCGCTGCCGTCTCCGACGCTCTTGCAGGGTCGCCGCTTTGAAGATGCAAATGCTCCGGCTGCTAGTGCGGAGATTGCTCCGTTCATTTCATCCATTAGTACGCCGCTCACGAACCATACCGTTACAACGCGCATCGATCATCAGTTTAGTGAGACTCACAACGGCGCGTTGGTATATCAACTAGGGCGTTCGGCGAACCTACGACAGTTTGGGGGCGGCAATCGGCTTGCGGAAGCGCTTCAGGCAAAGACGCGAAACTCCGACGCTATTTCCTATTCGGACAATTACGTTTTCTCCCCGAACACCGTCAATCAGCTCCGAGCTCAGCTCTCGCGACTAGCGCCGGGAACGAAAACCGGAGGTGGCGCGAATCCGGTCGTCCTCATAACCATCAACGATCCCTTGGTTGCAGGCGATCCCGCCAGACGCTCGGGCACTCTTGTGGCCGGTTCTTCCACCACCGGGGCCACCGACCGGCATGAAGATCGCTTTCAGGTGCAAGAAACTCTCCTGCACACCAAAGGATCACATTCGCTCAAGTTTGGCATCGATGCTCAGCGAATTCGCTCCACCTTCATCGATCTCTCCGATGCGTCAGGAACTTTTAGTTTCGCCAGTGCCGGAGATTTTTTGGCAGGCATACCCAGCCGCTTCAGGCAGAACTTTTTGACGGAATCAACGCAGCGAAACACGTACGTAGGTTTTTTTGGACAAGACGAGTGGCGACTCTCTCCTAATCTGGTGGTGAGCTATGGTCTGCGCTACGAGCGCGAAAGTATTATTAACGATCGCAACAACTTTGCCCCACGTTTTTCGGTCGCCTACGATCCGTTCAGCTCGGGTAAGACGGTTCTCCGATTCGGCGCGGGCCTTTTCTACAATCGGGCTCTGCTTCGCACCATTGATGATTTCACGCTCGGTACCCGCCGACTGTTCTTCGACACGAATTCATTACGCGATCCTGACAGTGGGAAACTCATGAGTTCCACGCAACGTCGCGCGTTCATTGCCACCAATCTCCACTTTCCGCAGACACTGACGACTGAATCGCCACTTGTGGCGCAGTTTGGTGAGCTCAATACGGAATTCTCCCGACGTCTTGATCCTCGTTTGCGCATACCCGAGAGCTATCAGGCAAATTTCGGAGTCGAACGCGACATCGGCAGCGGTTTTGTGTTTGAGGCAAACTACACACTCAATAGAGGTATCCATCTTTGGCGCGAATTCAATGCGAATGCTCCTGTGCTTCCTTCCGGTTTCAAGAATTTCTCGGAGTATCTGGCCTCACGCGACTTCCCCAATTTCCGCAGCGGTCCGGCAGGGGATCGCCCGCTCTACAACGCGTCAACCGCAGGCGAGCTTATACGATTTGTATTCGTTTCCTCAGACAACGCTAACCCGAATGCCGTGGGCCGCAGAACTGAATTTGGCGTTCCCGTTTCGCTGGTAAATCTCAATAGTCTTACCTCATCAACTTCAGTGGAAGTTGCACTCGCGGCTCTAAATGACTTGCGGCCTGATGCTACCCGCGCCGAGGTTGAACAATTGATTGCAGCCGGCAACAGTTTTTACCAGGGCCTAACGCTTGAGCTCCGCAAGAGTTTCAACCAGAGCAGCAATAGTCTCGGCTTCTCTTTTCGAGCCGCCTACACGATCGCAAATCTTGTTGATGATGGCGTCGTCAACACTTCCGATGCGCTTAGACCCGGGGACTTCCGACGCGAACGAGCGCGCAGCCTGCTGGACCGGAATCATCGGTTTGTTTTCTCGGGTACGTTCGACCTGCCTGCGTTTCTGGGCAAGCTCAGGTTGTCGCCAGTCCTGCGCATCGCCTCGGGCGCACCTTTCAACATCTCCATCGGTGGCGTGGATCGTAATCTTGATGATGTGGGAAACGATCGGCCAAACTTTACCGGAAATACTGAACTGCTGCGTTGGCGAGGACCAAACGACCCGATTGATCCGAGCATCCTCAATCTGTTTGCGTTGCCGACGATTGGTCAATCGGGAAATCTTCCGCGCAACGCCGGCCGAGGACCTGGGTTGTTTCTCTTCGACCTCAGCGTGACGCGCGAGTTTCGCTTGACCGAAAGAGTCAGACTTCGACCGGTAATCGAGTTTGACAATGTTCTCAACAAGACCGTCTTCAGCTTTGGCGCGGAGTTTATCAACTTCAACGCGCTCGCTCCCACGGCGACCGCAGAACGGCGACAGGCATTTCTGGATTCTTTTCTGGTAACTTCACGGACACTTCGTCCGCGCCAGATTCGGTTGGGGATAAGGATAGACTTCTAAACGGGTTTGAGATTTGTGAGGTGTACGAATTGAACGCCGTCGCGGGATCAGAATTGCAGTAGTGGCCTCAGCCTCTTTCGATGGGCGCCGCGGCCGAACCTTCAGTTCGACGGCCGCTCTTTCTGAG
>JAIVJP010000359.1 GCA_020199975.1 Acidobacteriota bacterium | reverse complement strand
CAAGTAATGCGTTAGCTCGGGCAAATGCTCCACCAGCAGATTTCGCACTCGAACCAAAGCCTCATCGCCAGGAATCAGTTGCGCCCAATTCTTCGCGACATTCTAGAGCTTTATGATTATGTTCGCGCGAGAATGAAGGATGTCTTTAACGAGCAAGGCGGGAAGTTCTTGAAGTGTGAAGTAGTTGACCAGAGGTCTTCCACACATTTTTACTTTGCGCCGAACTTGGAATCAGTTCCGTATCGAGTACCCGATGGGTTGGTTTATCCATTGCTTGGTGCATTCCGTTTCCTGGTAAGGGAGCAAAACGCTGAGATGGTATGGAAGGTTGATGACGCGAAAAAGTTCTACGACCGGTTCGGAGAGCGCTTGATAAGAAACGCTCCTCGAGACTGTTCGTCTTCGTGGCAATAACCCTAATGCTGCTGGCAAGGATGCGAGCTTCTGGGAGCAACTCTACAATCAAGTCGAACTCGCGTATTTCGAACTTCGCGATATCGACGAAAACCGTGACGTTCAAGTATGACTGACTACTGAATGGCTAATCCTATGGGGTCGCACGACTGTGCGGCCCTGTTTTTATCCGCTTGCCGCACGCTACGCCTTCGCGTAAACCTCCGCGCCTTTCTCGATGAACTCCTCAGCCTTTTCTTTCATGCCAACTTCAAGAGCTGCCTGTTCGTCGATCTGCTTCTTTGCCGCGTATTCGCGCACGTCCTGCGTGATCTTCATTGAGCAGAAGTGTGGGCCGCACATGGAGCAAAAGTGGGCGAGCTTGGCGCCTTCCTGCGGCAGGGTCTCGTCGTGGTATTCGCGCGCCACTTCCGGATCGAGTGAGAGGTTAAACTGATCTTCCCAACGAAACTCAAAACGGGCTTTGGAAAGTGCGTTATCCCGATACTGGGCACCGGGATGGCCTTTGGCGAGGTCGGCGGCGTGCGCGGCTATCTTGTAGGCGATAACGCCGTCTTTCACGTCTTTCTTGTTGGGCAGGCCGAGGTGTTCTTTGGGCGTGACGTAGCAAAGCATCGCCGTGCCGAACCAGCCAATCATCGCGGCACCAATAGCAGACGTGATGTGATCATAACCGGGCGCGATGTCGGTCGTGAGTGGCCCCAGGGTGTAGAACGGTGCTTCCTGGCAAGTCTCAAGCTGCTTGTCCATGTTCTCTTTGATCAAGTGCATAGGGACATGGCCGGGTCCTTCGATCATTACCTGGCAATCACGCTCCCAGGCGATCCTGGTCAACTCGCCTAGAGTTGCAAGTTCGGCAAATTGAGCTTCATCATTCGCGTCGGCAATCGACCCCGGGCGCAAACCATCACCCAGCGAGAAGGAAACGTCGTAAGCAGCCATGATGTCGCAGATCTCGCGGAAGCGTGTGTAGAGAAAACTCTCTTCGTGATGAGCCAGGCACCACTTGGCCATTATCGAACCACCGCGGCTGACAATTCCGGTTGTGCGCTTTGCAGTCAAAGGAATATAAGGCAAACGCACGCCGGCGTGGATCGTGAAGTAGTCGACGCCCTGCTCGGCCTGTTCGATCAGCGTGTCGCGAAAGATCTCCCACGTTAGTTCCTCGGCCTTGCCGCCCACCTTCTCCAGGGCCTGGTAAATCGGCACGGTGCCGATGGGAACGGGCGAGTTGCGTAGAATCCATTCGCGGGTGGCGTGAATGTTCTTGCCGGTAGAAAGATCCATCACCGTGTCGGAGCCGCATTTGATGGCCCAACGCATCTTCTCAACTTCGTCGTCGATGGAAGACAGGACAGCGGAGTTGCCGATGTTGGCGTTGATCTTTACCAGGAAGTTGCGGCCGATGATCATCGGCTCGGATTCCGGATGATTGATGTTAGCGGGAATGATGGCGCGGCCGCGAGCAACTTCGTCGCGCACGAATTCCGGGGTAACGTATTCTGGAATGGAAGCGCCGAAGGATTGGCCGCGATGTTGGTGGAGGAGGGAATCGCGAGGAGCGCGGGCATCCTGCCCGCCGTTGCTTGCTTCATTCGAAATGCGGGCAAGATGCCCGCGCTTCAGGCCGAGGTTTTCGCGAATGGCAATGAATTCCATTTCGGGAGTGATTATGCCCCGACGGGCGTAGTGCATCTGCGTCACGCAAGAGCCTGACTTTGCCCGCAAAGGAACGCGCTGGAGCACGGGAAAATCCTCGAGCCGGCCCTTTTCCCTTTGCCGCGCGTGGTTTGCTGACTCAAACGTCAGGTAACCATCGTCGATAGGTTTGACGTCGCGGCCTTGATACCCCTCCACATCACCACGCTCGAGAATCCAGTGACGGCGTAACGCCGGCAGACCCTCGCTTACTTCGCACCGCACTGCGTTATCACCCCACGGGCCGCTGGTGTCGTAAACACGCACGGGTGAATTCTCTTCAGGCGTGCCGTCGAAGTTCCGCGTTGGGCTTTGCTCAATCTCGCGGAAAGGCACGCGAACGCCTGGTTGATCCCCTTCGACGTAGATGCGGCGCGAGTTTGGCAACGGCTTTTCAGTGGAGATCTGATTTTCCGGTTCGGTTGATTTAATTGCGGCGCTCATAAGAACTCCTTTTAATTGGTTAAATTCCAAATGAAAAACCGTCCCACCCAAGTCCAAAGGTGGAACGGTCTTCGCGCATTCCAGCTGGGATGCCTCCGGCCCCGCTTGAATGGCTGTTTCTCCCTTCGACGGTGCTAACCGTATCAGGTTCAAGGGGTCTCACTCGAAGTGACTCTCAGCCGCTGCTGCGGCTCCCCCGAAAGCTGTCTAGTTTTCAATCTGTCAACGAAGATTCTAGAACCCTTCGACTCCGGTTGCAAATTAGAATTGAGTACTCGTTTCCCTTAATATTAGTAGCCTAAGGTCGGTCCGCCACTCGACCACTGAACCGAGGAGCGGTTGCGACCGGGTCGGTTGGAGGGGCTCGGCCGTAAGGTGAATTCAAAGTGCTTGAGTGAAGTGGCACTAAACCCGGTCGCGAACCGCTCCTTGGTTTTGTCGTCGAATGCCAAATTGGAACCAGCACTCAGGATTGAGGTTCGCAGTAATTAGCCGAGCAAGTATAATCCTGACCGTTATCACCCACACCTAAGCTTTCCGGAGACGCAGATGCTGAAACGACGCGCGATTGCTCTGTCACTCATTCTGTCTCTTCTTAGCCTGCCAACTTTTTCGCACCGGTCTGAGCCAGACGACCATGTTCGCGCCCGCATACGCAAAGAAGGCATGGAGCATTCGCAGATTCTCAAGACCATGCATATGCTCGCAGATGTCTACGGCCCGCGCTTGACTGGTTCTCCGAATCATAAACGCGCCGCCGAATGGGCCATCAAAAAAATGACAGACTGGGGATTCGAGAACGGGCATCTCGAGCCGTGGGATTTCAAGCATCCGGGCTGGCTCAACGAACGGCTGACGGCACACATCATATCGCCGGTGAAAGACGCGCTGGTTTGCGAAGTGGTGGCTTGGACGCCGAGCACCCGCGGCACAGTGCGAGCGAAAGCGCATCAAGTGGTCCTGCCGGAGAGGCCCACGCAGGCTCAGTTGAGTGAGGTGTTCGCCAAAGAGAAAGGAAATGTGCGGGGGCGAATTGTTTTGGTTGGCAAGCATCAAATCGTCCCGGTGAACTTGACCCCGCCAGCCAAACGGGTCGACGATAAGCAGATCGCTCAACGTTTCGATCCTGACGCGCGGCCTTCTCCGCGACCAACTCCTTCGCCGACACCCTCGCCTTCGCCCGGGCCCAAACCACTGACCGGCCAACAGATCGGCGATCAGTTGGACAAATTTCTTAAGGACAATGGGGTGCTGGTGCGCGTCAATGACGGAGGGCGTGAACACGGTCAAATCCGAGCGTTTAATAATCGGAGTTTTGATGTCAGCAAGGTTGTCCCGACCGTGATGATGCGCAACGAAGACTACGGGCGTATCTCGCGCATTCTCGCCGACGGTTCAGAAGTGATCTTGGAATTCAACATCGTCAATCGCGTCTATCCTGAGGGCAAGACTTCCTACAACGCAATCGCAGAGCTTCCCGGGACTGACAAGGCAGATGAAGTGATTATGCTTGGCGGCCATCTCGATTCATGGCATGCCGCGACAGGCGCAACAGACAACGCCATTGGCTGCGCCATCATGATGGAAGCGGCGCGCATTTTGAAGGCTCTTAATCTCAAGCCACGCCGTACGGTTCGTGTGGCCCTCTGGAGCGGCGAGGAACAGGGACTCCTGGGTTCGCAGGCTTACGTCAAAGAACATTTCGGTTCGTTTGAGAAACCGAAACCCGCACACTCGAAGTTTGGCGGCTACTTCAACATTGATT
>JAIVJP010000066.1 GCA_020199975.1 Acidobacteriota bacterium | reverse complement strand
CGCAAGCATTGTGCTATGTCAGGCGGAGATTGACCTACGCAGACGTGCGGAAACTCTGACGCTTGAGGAGTGGGCTCGGATAACGCACTCGATTGAGTAGGAGTTGCGCCTCTTGCCGCCCTCCGGTGACGAACAGACGGTATTGAACAACTATCTAAGTTTTTTGCCAGCTTTGAACCACTAGCAGGTCAAAGAAGATACGCTGCTAATTCATGCCATAAGACTGAACGAGACGGCGAACGTTGTACACCAGACTCATAGAGAAGTTCACGGAATTACCCCTTTGTTTATAGATAAGATTGAGTTTGATCTCCGAAGTATAGAGTTCAGATCCCTTAAGTCCAATTACTATTGTAATTTTCTTTTTTCCAGGGCTTCCGGTTCTGAACTTAGTATCGCGATCATAGTCGAGGGTAGAGAACGAGATGGTCAAATTCCGGGAGGTGGGAACTGCCAAGGAAATTCTGGAGGTAAGCGATCAATTTGTACAGTTGCTCCGCCACTGCTTCGCCAATTGGTTAAACCATGTAAGCTTAAGTATTAGGAAGCAAGCAGAAATCACGACCACAGGGAATCAAGAACATTTATATACCAAGGCCTGCAAGAATTACGCGGCCGCGGTTAGTCTCAATCCGGACCTACATGAGGCGTTCGGCGATTGGGCTGTTACTTTGTTTCACTGGGCAAAATTAAAGGAGGGTGAGGAAGCCAAGCGGTTGTTTGATGAAGCTAGAAGTAAACTGATCCAGCTTACAGAGGTTGAACCGTCTGACGCATATTACAACCTAGCGTGCCTAAGCTCGTTGGAGGGGAACGAACTCGATTGCCATGAATGGTTAGAGAAGTGCCTGAATACTGATGCACCAAGAACGCGGAATGAAATTTCAGTCGATCCCGATTTCGAACATATGAGAGATAAAAAGTGGTTCACAGCCATGTTTACACGACGAGGCAATGTAAATAACCAATTCCAGATTTAGCGAAGACGTGGCTGAGAGAGATACGATAATGATATCTGAGGACGCACCTAACAACCCGCTGAACCCGCCGATGACGAATCTCCTAAAGATTTGGGTTCAAGTCTCATTTCATTGTTTCGATGGCGCCTCAAAACACGGGACGTGCTGAGCTCGGTTTGAAACGCCGATTCAGCTCTACACACCCGATGACTTATGCTGCCGCTCGAGATATCTCGCGGTCGATGCGTTTGGCGTTCCGGATCTCGGCAACACGCAGGTCATACGCAGCTTGCAAGTTCAGCCAGGATCGCGCATCTCCGCCGAAGTAGCGAGCTAGTCTCATAGCCGTATCCGCGGTGACAGCACGCTTCTTGCGCACGATATCGTTGATACGCGGGGTGGGAACATTTAGCGCTTTCGCCAAGGCGTCGCAGTCAGGCCGAGCGGAATGAGATAGTCCTCGCGAAGGACTTAGCCAGGATGTACCGGCCGCATACCATTTTTGAACATCGCCGTTCTCACTAGAAACTCGACTGTAAGTGTCGATTCATTTCAGCGCCAACGGCGCGAACTGTGAAAGCCTGGGGCAATCCGCCCCAGGTGGCGCACGTTGATGTTTTGAAGCGCTGAAGGCGCGTAATTGCGATACCCTAGGCAGAGCCGCCGGAGGGCAGTGTAACAATCTTAGCAGCGTAACAGTCTTAATTGAGCATTTCAGGGTGACCGGCCCATTCCGCGCTTTCAGCGCTCGCCCATGTTAGGCGAACTAACCAGCGGCGCTCCTCCAGGCTTTCACAGTTCGCACCGTTGGCGCCTGAAATGAGTCAATACCCTTACGCGCGAGTTTCATCAAGTTAAACGTTCGTCGCCGCGACGGACGGCCATTCCTCAGTATAATCCACAGTTTCCACGTCCTCCAGGCCTTCATCTGTCCAGCGGAGGCAAACCCTAAAGCTGATCGTTTACGCGAATATGCACTGTCCATTGGCGCTCGACTTCCGAGCTTCCAGGCGATTGCCGGGCGGAGCGCGCAAAGACTTCTATGCAGATCGTCGACTCTCGACTACGACGCGAATGCCGTCTCGTGGCCGCAAAGACATCGCCGGCAGCAGACTCACAGGGTGGTTCGGCAAGAGTGAAAGTCTGAACTTTTGACCGATGGTCGCAAGCACAAACAAAATCTCCATCATCGCGAAGGTGTTGCCGATGCAGAAGCGCGGGCCGCCGCCGAAAGGAAAGTAAGCGTACTTGGGCAGGCCGTTGGCGAACTCTTCGGTCCAACGCCCCGGTTGAAAGGCATCAGGCTCAGGGAAAAAGCGTGGGTCGCGCTGCGTCGCCCACTGAAACATGAAAATTTGCGTTTTCCGAGGCACTCTAAACCCACCGATCTCACACTCCTCAATTGCCTCGCGGCCCAGTCCGTAAGCCGGTGGATAGAGTCGCATCGCTTCCCTGGCAATCATGTCTGTATATTTGAGACGAGGGAGATCTCCCAACGTTGGCAGTCGTCCGCCGAGCACATCATGGAGCTCTGTATGAAATTTCTGTTCGACCAGCGGGTTTTGGGCCAGCAGATACCAGGTCCAGGAAAGTGTCAGCGCGGTGGTTTCATGACCGGCCAGGAAGAGAGTCATCACTTCGTCACGAAGTTGTTTGTCGGTCATCTGACTGCCGTCTTCGTCCTGAGCCTCCAACAGCATCGACAGGAGATCACCCTGATCCAAGCCGCTGACGCGGCGCTCAGCGATGATTCGATAAACTATGTCATCTATCTCTTGCGCCTCTCTGTGAAAGCGCCGATGCGTGGTTGTCGGCAGCCGATTATCCAGAATCCATTTGATCGTTGCTTGTGAGGCAAACGGTTTGACGATCTGTGAAAGCACTCGGCCAACTTTGTCAGCATCCTGTGACACATCCGCATTGAAGAGTGTCCTGACGACGATCTCGAGCGTAAGACGCATCATCTCGCGATGAATGTCGCGGACCTCACCAGCGCGCCACCTTGCGATCATGCGCTGGGCGTAGTCGACCATCACGTCGCCGTAGGCACTGATTCGTTGACGGTGAAACGCGGGCTGGGCCAAACGTCTTTGGCGCTTCCACATTTCGCCTTCACTCGTTAGCAGTCCGTTGCCCACCAACCGATGAAAGAAGTTGGACCGTAACGACATCGACTTGACGAAGTTTCTAGCGTTGGTCGAAACGACATGCTCGATATCGTCAGGGTGGTAGAGGAAGTAAGCCGTAACGTAGAGAAAGCGTGCGCGCACTACATCCCCGTAGTCACGGCAGCGCGTAATAAAGCCCAGCGTGTCACGGTTGAACTCCGGCATCACCCCGAGAATCGGGTGGCCCTTTGGCCCGGGAGGAAGCGGAGCTCGTGCTCGTCGGATGGATCTAATGGGAAGCTCTTCGACGCTTTTCATAATGCTGATCGCCTGTAGCAAAGGCTTCGCTAGACTTCGCATTCACACCCTGCTTTAGCTGGGTGTCGGAACGGTCGGTAACTTCTGAAACCGTTTGAACGGTTTCTCCGGCGCCGCTGCAAACCGTTGAAACGGTTCCGGAAATTTGCGTCCATCGTCGTCACCTATCTGAAGATAGGTGTGAATAAGAAGCGAGCGCGTCAAGGGGCGCTTACGCTAGTGAATTTCAACGATACGGTCCAATTAGATTGCGTATCTCGATAAACCGCAGGACGCGAAGTGATTAACCTTGCTACGACTCACTTCAAGAGATTCGTATAAATTCCGGGGTCGCTACCCGGAATTACAATCGCGCCAACCGCTTTTTTATAAAACTCAACCGGGCCGGCTCCACCGATGATGCCGTAAACATAACCCAACTCTTTAAGCCCCCAGAGGGATGCGATTAGCAGCGCCCTGCCTACACCGCGCCCTCTCACTGTTTCCGCCACACCGGTGGGCCCAAAAAGCGTCTTGCGCGTGCATTCGTAACCTGCGAAGCCGACTATTTGTTTTTCAAGAACCGCGATGTATACCGATACCGGCTTGTTAGCAAACCCAACAGAAATTTCATCTGCCCAAGCCACGGAGAACTGTTTCTCGATAAAGGAACGTACCAGTGTGATCTCAAACGGCTGCGCGCGCCGGATTAGAATCCCGGCTTTCTGTATCTGCATCATGACAGAGTCTGGCGATGGTAGTTTTAAGAGGTTTACGAGTAAATCGGGCACAGCATGCGCGCCTAAACGAGAGATTTGTATTGCCCAAGGGGACGGTTAACTCAAGGCCGATGCACGTCAAGACCCCAACTGGATCTCGGGCGGGACTTCTGGGTTCATTAATGACGCGCCGCCATCCGCGTATATCACTTGCCCCGTTATCCACCCGGCCTCCTTAGTACAAAAC
>JAIVJP010000358.1 GCA_020199975.1 Acidobacteriota bacterium | reverse complement strand
CTCTTGCCAAGCGTGAAACTGGGCACGTTCACTAGGGAACAGGTCAATGTAGCCATCCTTGATCTGGAATCGGTAAATGAAACTGCAGGATTCATCCAGGATGGAATTCTGGGAGGAAACTTTCTCAGGCATTTCCGAGTTTCTTTTGACTTTCGTCGTGGAGTGATTCGGCTGGAACCGCTTATTCAGACTGCCCGGAGCGCTAAACCTGGAGAGATGTGAGGCACCGAGTTTTAATGAAGCAGAGTCTCTATCTCGAAACCTCGGTCATCGGCGCTTACCTCGATAACGGCGAGCCCTTTCGGCGCGACTTAACGATCCGTTGGTGGGAACACGAGATGAAGGACTATCGCACGGTTATCTCGGCGCTGGTCTCACGAGAGCTCGAACGAGTTCCGGATCCTCACCGAACTTCTTACCTAAAACTGATAGCCCCGCTGGAGCAGGCTGAACTCACCGATGAAGCAGCCATCCTGGCGGACGGGTATGTGTCACGCGGAATATTTCATCGCAAGTACATAGCAGATGCATTGCACGTTGCGATTGCCTCTTATCACAAGATTGATTACCTGGTGACCTGGAATTTTGGCCACCTGGCGAATGTTCGTCGACAGGCGCGCATCCGGCTCTTCAATACGGCGGCAGGTTTTTACGTTCCCATGATCGTGACGCCGGAGTTTCTCGTCTCTGAAGCCACAGAGAGAGCCATGTGATTGGCAATTGCCAATTGCCAATTGCCGCTGATACATTGCCGATTGCCAATTGCCGATTGCAGATTGGCGTTTGGCACACATAAAGGGTCTCAATCACTGGGGCTTTCCATCGAGGCAAAGCCAATCGGCAATTGGAAATTGGCAATTGGCAATCTTTTGAATCGGCAATCGGAAATGTCTTATGTATCGTCGTCCAAAGTT
Organism: Acidobacteriota bacterium; assembly: GCA_020199975.1. Lineage (GTDB taxonomy): Bacteria > Acidobacteriota > Blastocatellia > Pyrinomonadales > Pyrinomonadaceae > PSRF01. The sequence goes on along the minus strand of JAIVJP010000358.1, from coordinate 3,418 downwards.
TCTGGAAGTGCTACACGCCATTCGTGAGGAGATGTCGAGGGAAGTGGACTACGACGTAGATCTGTTTACGGAAATGGTTCGTTCAGGTGTGCGTCCTTCGCATGGAGCTGAAAGGCGCATTCGTGGCTACAAGAGCCGGGCGCCGCGTCATGAGGAAGTGAACGCAAGCGCGCAAAAACAAGAGAAAGGCAAGCGTCTAAGGAAAATAGGTTAGATCCATTAACATTTGGCGCTGCCAGGCATGAACCCTACTTTCGAGACAATTGGATTAGAAGTGCCGAGTGAGAAGGCCTTTAACTATCTCGCCGAGCGGGCCGGGGACCAGGGTGAGCCCACACAACTGACCCGACGTGGCGCCGTGCTGCACGGCCGTTGTTGGAAGTTGGGTGAAGGGCTGGAGGTTTGGACCGTGCTCTATGAATCGGGAACTGGCGACGTGTTCTATGCGGACTGTCGGCCCGGATTTCGTGCGCGCTACATTCAAACGATTAGTCCCTGGGCGCTCACGGAATACGATGAAGAAGGCGAAGCTGTGGTCCACGGGTATCGCGAAAGCACAGAATGCGAAGTCCTATTCGAGCTGCAGAATCTTACCGAAGTCGGGCCTGCCGGCTTTTCCGCGCAGGAACTCCATGTGGGACTTTGTGGGCTTGCTTACCGCGCTCGAGTTCGCAAGGGCTGTGGCAAGACTCGCTGGATGCCGCTTGAAAAAGCGGCACCATCGCGCGCCGCCCATGAGAATGATTGGAGTCTCTCCGGCACCGTGATCGCGTTTAAGCCTCTAAAGAATCCTTTGTCAGGCAGCGATCTCTACTGGATCCATCTCGATCTTGAACGAACAAACCTGGAAGTCCTGGTCAATCAACGCGCTCTCAGAGGCGACTCTCTAGCACCAGGCGCCACTCTGGACGCGGAAGTTTGGTTGCAGGGGCACGTGCTAGATGAGCAAGCCCTACGTTCCCGTTATGAGGGCGTCGATCTCACATGCTCAGCGGCCAGTTTCTGGTCAGGACTAAAAAGGAGAAATTAGAAGTCGGACCTGCCACAGGGCTGATGATCCATATTAATGAAGCGTCTGTTTGTTGTTAGTCTCGGAATCCTCACTGCCGTTTTCGCAGCTTACTCCCTCAATCGATACTGGATCCATCGCTATGACGGGTTGATTGCCCGGCAAGCCAATATCTATCGTCTCGACCCTGACCTGGTGTGGAGCATAATTTATGAGGAGACATACTTCAGTCCCTGGAAGATTGGCAAAGACGGCGAGATTGGATTGATGCAGGTCACGCCCGGGGTTGGGCGCGACTGGGCGGCCGAAACCGGCATGCGCGAACTCGAGCGGCAGATGACCAGTGAACCTTCCAGTCTGTTGCGCGATCCGGAACGGAACGTTCAGATTGGCTGCTGGTACCTGGAGAAGTTTTACGAACAATACCGCGACACTTCGGATGCTGAAGCCCGCATGATTGCCGCCTACAACGCCGGCCCCAGCCGCGCCGCGGAATGGAACCGCCCAGCGGAAGGTGGCAAGGCTCTCTCCGGCGAGGAGTTCATTCAACGAATTAACATTCCCTCTACGCGCACGTATGTGCTTTCGATTCTTGAGCGCTACCGCAAGCTAAAGGGTCTACGATCTCAAACTGGCGCATCCGTGATCTCCCCCGATTCTAATGACCGTTTTCCCAACCGACTGCCACCACGCCCGCTTCTCATTGCTGTTCAACCCAATGACGAGTAGAGGATCCTGCAAATCATGACAATCCTCTACTCCGCTCGCTGGGTCTTGCCCATCTCATCGGGCCTAATTGAAGACGGTGCAATCGCAATCAAAGGAAGTCAAATAACTGACGTCGGCACTCGCGCGTCGCTAGTGGGCAAACATCCTGACGCGATAATGCATCAATATCCAGATGCTGCCATATTGCCGGGCCTGGTCAATGCTCATTCGCACTTGGAGCTCACGGCGATGCGCGGCTTTCTGGAAAGCGAAGAGTTCAACTTTACCGGCTGGCTAAATAAACTGACGGTGGCGCGACTTGAATTGATGACGCCTGCCGATCGGTATGTTTCGGCAGCATGGGGAGCGACGGAGGCAGTGCGCGCCGGGGTCACTGCTCTGGCAGATGCGAGCGACGGTGCTTATGAAAGCATGAAGGCCTTGAGCGATGTTGGCCTCCGCGGAATAGTTTTCCAGGAGTCTTTCGGGCCAGATCCAAGATTGGCTGACGACAACTTCGCAAAACTCACCGCCAAAGTAGCTCGTCTGGCAGAGCTGGAAACGCCGCTTGTGAAAGTTGGTGTTTCCCCGCACGCGCCTTACACGGTTTGCGGACGCCAGCTCGAGTTGATTTCTGAGTTTGCTTTGACGGAAAACCTCCCGGTGATGATGCATGCAGCGGAATCGTTTGCGGAAGAGATGTTTTTGCGTAAAGGTCAAGGGACTTTTACTGAGGCACTTGCGAAACGGGGCATAGAATGGCACGCGCCGGGGTTGTCCACTATTCAATACCTGAAGCGACATTGCGTGTTGAAGACGAAACCCTTGTTGGCCCACTGCATTAGGGTCGATAACGCGGATATCGAAACGCTAAAAGAGTCGGGAGCGCGAATAGCGCACTGTCCAAAATCAAACGCGAAACTTGGCCATGGTCGCGCGCCGTTTTCGATTTTTCTGGATCGAGGGATTGCTGTCGGACTTGGCAGCGATTCGGTTGCTAGTAACAACACATGCGATATTCTTGAGGAAGCTCGGTTTGCAACTTTGGTGGCCCGTTCGGAGATTGGCGAGATGAGCGGGCAAAGGATGCTGGCTGCGACAGATGCATTGCATGCCGCCACAGCTGGAGGTGCGCGGACGCTCGGTCTTGAAGGTCACACCGGCGAGCTGAGGACAGGATTGCAAGCTGACTTTGCCGTGGTATCGCTTGCCGGCCCGCACCAACTGCCGTCATACGATCCCATCAACACACTCATCTTTGCCTCCTCGGGACGAGACGTAGTCTTAACTGTGGTTGCGGGAAGGGAAGTCTTCAGCGCGGGGCAGGTCACGACCATTGACGAAGAGCGCCTCGCAGCCCGGATGAAAGAAATCGCGGTCAAACTAGGAGCTTAAAAGTTGACTCTGGTGGTTAGTCTGCCAACTCAGAGTGGGCAATTCCGTGCGGCTGGACATCAAAATCAAATGTGTCTTCCAATCCTGAAGGGAGAAGGCAAGGCGACCAGCGCCGAAGGCGCGTCAGAGGGTAGCCAGGGGCAAGCGGCTTTGAGCGCAGCCCTGGATCATCCGAAAAACTCAACCGCGCCCTGAAGAGTCTGTCGGAAAAATCGGTTCAACGATTTCGCCAAAAAAGCCTTGGCCCGCATTTGCGTTCTAACGAGTTTTTTTATTGCGTCAATGATTTTTGTATATTCATTTTTC
>JAIVJP010000357.1 GCA_020199975.1 Acidobacteriota bacterium | reverse complement strand
GCCCCATAGTATTCTGAAACCCATTGAGTAATCTGAAGAACTTCGGGAGTGACGAGCGGATCTGCGTCGAGAACCTGTTCCACCTCCTTTACGCCAGCTTCGGATAGGTTTGTATCAGCTTGGAGGGTGTTGTGGAGATGGACGATGTACCCGGTCGTAAGGTTCCTGCCCAAAGGAACTAAGACACGAGCTCCTACACGAGCGGTACCATGCATCCATTCGGGAAGCCGATAGACGAAAGACTGAGAAACGTGGAGAGGAACTGCCACGTCAGCGTATAGAGGAGCTGACGACGTTATATTTGTGCGATGCGCGGCTGCCGTTGGGGAAGAACTTCCCGAGTCTTTTGGCACGGTGGAGAAATTAGCGCGAATCCAGGAATTACAAAAGCGTGAGGAGGGGATCAAAGTCCGTTCAGATTTCTCGTTTTGCAGTGCTATCGAGATAGTTCCTAACCTTCTTCAAGTCTTCCCAGGTTTCTCGTTTCTTCGATGGATCCCGCAAGAGATAAGCTGGATGGAACGTCGGCATGATCTTGATGCCCCGGTAGTCCTGGAATATACCACGCAGTTTTGTAATCCCTTCCTTCACGTCCAGCAGGTTCTTCATGGCCGTGTTTCCTAGTACGACAATGACTTCCGGCCTGACCGAGGCAATCTCTCGAAGCAGAAATGGTTTGCACATTGCCACCTCATCAAGAGTGGGCGGCCGATTGCCTGGTGGCCGGCAGCGATTGATGTTGCCGATCAAGACTTCTTCACGCTTGAAGCCAATCGATTCAATGATCTTCGTTAGTAACTGACCAGCCCTCCCAACAAATGGACGGCCCTGCATGTCTTCATCAGCACCTGGGGCCTCGCCAACAAACATCAGATGCGCTTTGCGATTGCCTTCCGTTTGAACGATGTGTGTGCGCCCTTGATGGAGCGGACAGCGAATGCAATCTCCGATGTCGGCCCAGATCTGCTCCAGACTTTCACCGGACCTGGAAATTTCTTCCGCCGGCGGCCGCACATCGCCAAAGAGATCGTCTTGCGGTAATGAGGGAAGCGGAGGTTTTCCGGGTGTCTCGGGGGTTATTTCTGCTGGTACACGTCTGAGCGTTGATCGAGCGAAAAGGGACCCTCTCTCCGTAGTAGCCGACGTCTGTCTAACGACGCGCTCTAATTGCGAGCGAGGTTGTTCAGGCGTTTCGTTCGTCAGGACAGCCTCTAGTTTGATCCCAGACACACCCAGTTCCTGGAAGTAGGACACTTGTTCTTTGGTTTGTTTTATCAACGAGCGCAGTTCGTTTGCCACGGGTTCTACACTCATCAGAGGCTGGAGACCTATCTACTGGGAAATTAGGAACGCAAAATCAACCCGAATTATTCACTTAGGCTCTGTTTGTCTGGCTGACGCACTGGCGTCTGCGGAGGTCTTGCTCGTCGCTCGGAGCCGAACGATCTCATCAAGAATGCGATGCGCGGCCTCAAGCTTGGACATCAACGGAAATTCTAGTGGTCCTTGAGCATCGCGCGCCACAATTGTGATAGCGTTTTCCGTACTGTCGAACCCGGCATCTACGCGCGCTACGTCATTGGCGACAATAGCATCAAGATTCTTGGCACGAAGCTTTTCCTGCGCGTTGATTAATACGTCGTTGGTTTCGGCTGCGAAGCCAATCACCAAGAGACCATTAGTCCTTGCAGAGGCAACTTCACCCAAGATGTCGCGAGTGCGCTCGAGCGTTAGGACCAGTGAAGACCCACCCTTCTTTATCTTCGTGGCTGCCCGCTGGGCCGGCCGATAGTCCGCCACGGCTGCGGCACTGATGAAAACCGTGGCCTTGGGTAGCTCTTTCATGACCGCTTCATGCATCTCGTCTGCTGAAAGGACTCGAGCCACACGGACTCCATACGGGGAGTTAACGCTGGTCGCCCCGGCCACGACCGAAACCTCCGCGCCTCGGCTTAGCGCTGCTTCGGCGACTGCGAATCCCATCCTTCCTGAAGAACGATTGGAAATAAACCGTACAGGATCGAGTTCCTCACGGGTTGCACCGGTAGTGATCAGTAACCGTTCACCGGCTAAATCCTGGACCATTCCGCCCTGATCTAATAGTTCAAGAGCCGCAGCGACGATCCTTTCCGGGTCATTAAGTCGTCCGGGACCGATCGTTCCGCATGCCATCTCTCCCGCGTCTGGTTCTACGATGCGGACGCCATCGTTTCGAAGCTGTGACAAATTGCGCTGTGTTGCCGGGTGGCCCCACATTGTTGGGTTCATCGCTGGCGCTATCAGGACAGGCGCGGTGCTGGCTAAATAGGTAGAGGTTAAAAAATCGTCCGCGACTCCATTGGCAAACTTAGCGATAATGTTGGCGGTTGCGGGCGCTACGACGAGAAGATCAACCGTTTGAGAGAAGGTGATATGAGCTATTGGATCGGGATTATCTGGGGCATAATCATCAACGATGACATGGGAACCCGAGAGTGTTCGAAACGTGAGCGGTTGAATAAACTCGCATGCGCGCTTTGTCATCGCGACGCGAACGGAACACCCGGCCCGCTGGAGTCCACGGAGAACCTCGGCAGCCTTGTACGCGGCAATTCCGCCGCTGATTCCCAACGCGACCTTCTTAACTTCAGAACCACGTTTTATTCGGTTATTGGTCATCCGTAGCCGAGCTCTAGAAATTCAACCTCAATGTAACATTGGTGAAACCAGTGCGCAATCAAGCATGAGATCAGATTGATAATTAATCCAGGCGCCGATAGAATAGACTCGTTTTCAAAGATTCGTTATCGCTGCGTCGGAGCGGAAGTGCTTAGGTAATGAGATACTTTCTCTCAAAAACTGCGGCATGTGTAATCGTCGTATCGATCCTGTCTATACCAACCTCGACTCCTGCAAACCAGGGTCGCGGTGATGAGGAGCAGTTTGGACCAGTTGTTCGGGCTTACCTGGGCTATTTGCGAAATGAGCAAGAGGTTGTGGATGATCGGGTCAGCCGTCGCGAGGTGAGCCAAGCTTACTATCGCCGTAATTCGAATCGGATTCGCGCCCTCCGCCAAATGGCGGTTCGCATTGCTCGAGAGAGTCGAAGCGATTATCTTCCGGAATTGGAGGCTGTTTCGCGCAATGAAATGGGTCTGCTTTTCGAGCGCCCGCCCCGACCTGATACCCTTCGCGAAGGCGAGGTTTTGCGCCGTACCTTCAAATTCCTCGGAGTCGTTCGTTCTGGGGAGAGTTTTTATATTTTTGCCCGCCTGGACCCTTACGAACAAAGCGAACTTTCTGAAAAGGGGGGAAATGAGTCACCGCTTCACGAGGTTCAGAAGGCTGGTCGTCCGGGGTTGATACGCGTCAGGCGAGTGACTTCACCGTAGCTTAACGCTCAAATGGTCCATTTTAGGGCCCACAGCGGTTTCGCTCGCTCCAATTGAACCAACTAAGTTCGTTGGGTTAAGAAACATTGGAATTTGACCGGGAGACAGCGAAAAGTTCTGGATTGCTATACGGGTCACGTGTTATCTTGTCGCAGCGTCCGAAAAAGCACAATTTCGTGCTACACAGGCCTAAATGCTTGTTGACAGAGCGCTGCTATTCGTGTAATAAAAGCGAGATCTTTTTAGGCGTTGTTCTAATGCTACTTGCTTCTAGCGTCTAGTATTCCGCAAGGTGAGACGAGATTAACGGGAAGATCCACTTCCCATCCAAAGTTTTTAACCGTCGCGCCACGCCATCAAGATTTTTGTTCACTATACGGGAGGAAAGTTAATGATCAGCAAAACTTGGAGCCGCAAACCCATCGCGGCCTTTCTGTCGGTGGCCGTCCTAAGCGTCTACTCGATGATTACTTTGGCATCTCCAGAGGCTAAGGTCCCATCAGGAGAGCTAACGGTCTCCGGACAAGTTACGATTAACGGCCAGAAGGTCATTTCTGGCGGCACTTTGTTTTCTGACAGCGTAATCGTTACGTCAGATAACAGTAGCGCCACCGTGAACATCAGCAAGTTGGGGAGGGTCCAATTGGCGCCTAACTCCAGCTTGACCCTCAGTTTCAGCGACAAGGCAATTACTGGTCTACTTGACAGTGGTATCGCTAACGTTTCAACGCTGGCTGGAATCTCCGTGAACCTCACAACCAAAGATGGATCTGTGGTGGTTGATGGAAGCCAGGCAACATCGTTTACAGTGAATGCCAAGCGCGGGACTACCGTGGTCTCAACCCTAGTCGGGCTCGTGGAATTGCGCGCCGATGGCGCCGTGAAGCAGATTGCGGCTGGTGAGAATGCCACTGCCGGCACGCCGAATCCTCAGACGGATGATGATGATGGCGGCGGCATTAGCGGTGGCGCCCTTGCGGTGCT
>JAIVJP010000065.1 GCA_020199975.1 Acidobacteriota bacterium | reverse complement strand
GGACTGAACTCTCCGGGGGCGCTGGCCCCCGGCTATTAACTTCCACGCCTTCAGCGTGAAGACCTGGTTCACAGCCTTCAGTACGAAGGCCTGGTTCACGCCTTCAGCACGAAGACCTGGTTACGCTTTAGCGTGAAGATCCCATCCCTGAAAGGGATGAATTCAATAGCCGTGGGCGAGCGTTTCGCGACGCCCACGGACAGCCGACAGAAACAATGCCTGACCCTGAAAGGGTCAAACGATTCAACGCCAAAGGTACCGCTCGTCGTACTCGACCCCATACTCCTCTAGCAACTGAATCAATTCTTCCTGAAACGTCTGCTTGCGATGATGTTCCTTCTGTTTCGCAATGTATAACTTCACCGCTGGAACTTCAGACGGGCTAATTGAAAACGCACCATAGCCATCCTGCCAATGAAAGTCGTTGAAGACTTCCCCCTTCGTCTTGATCCAAGATGAACTGTCTTTCTTTACATCCTGCAGCAAAACACTCAGTGCAATGTTCTTTGACTGCGAGACTAGCAAATGAACGTGGTCGCTGGTGCCTCCAGCGGCGAGCAGCGGCGAAGAATTGTTCTTGAGAATTCCACCCATGTAATTGAATAGATCCGGTTCGACTTCAGGAGTGATTATTGGAACTCGGTGTTTGGTTGAGAACACAAGGTGTATGATAAGGCTGGTGAGGGTTTGTGCCATTTTGAGAGTCTTTTCGTGAGGACCGACCCTGAAAGGGTCGGAAATGGTTGTGAGGTTTCGGGGGTCGGTGCTCCCGGGCTATTACTAAGCGCTCTCTTACGCCTTCCACCCGCGAGAAGCAACGTCGCCCCTCATTTGATGCCACCTAACGGGCTCTGTCGTCAGGTTTGCCCTGATTGAGTGAATCAGCGTCCCGGCATCGGCTTGCGCGGCAGTTTCTCATCTCGCGTCGCTGCCTTATAGACAAACGCCGTTATGATGGTTGCGGCCTGTTTCAAATCCTCAGCCTGGATGCGATCGAAGACATCCTGGTTTGAGTGGTGGGTGCGAGTGTCGTATTCGATCTCATCCTGAATAAACTGAAAGCCCGGCAAACCAATGGCATCGAACGACAAATGGTCAGTACCACCGGTATTCGAGATCGAGAGCGTTGCTGCTCCCATATCGCGGAATAGCATCAGCCACTCGCGGAATACAGAGCGCACGCCCTCATTGCCCTGCAGGTACACGCCACGAATCTTTCCAGTTCCATTGTCCAGATTGAAGTAGCTGCTAAACTTTTCGTACTGCGGCTTCGTCGAGAGCTTGGGCGCCGGCGCCGGACTTGGTGCAGGAGGAGGAGTTCCGGCCGCGAGGGTTTCAAGTCGGCCGAAGTGCTCAGCCACATAAGCGCGCGAACCCAGCAGTCCCTGTTCCTCACCGGACCACAATCCGACGCGGATCGTGCGACGTGGTTTCAGATCTAACGCCTGCAGAATACGAACGGCCTCCATCGCCACGGCAACGCCTGCGCCGTTGTCGGTCGCGCCGGTTCCGGAGTGCCAGGAGTCCATGTGGCCGCCGAGCATCACGACCTCGTCTTTTAAATCGGTGCCCGGGATCTCCGCGATAGTGTTGTAACCCATGGGGTCGGCATCTTGCCATTCGACGCCCAGGTCTACTGTCATCGTCACTTTTTCGCCGGCCTGGATAAGACGGACGATGCGGTTGTAGTGTTCAACTGCGAGCACAAGTTGAGGGGCGAACTTCGGAGCGCGCTTGTCGAAAGGGGGAATTGAGCGGGAGTTTGGACCGAAGGGTTCCGCCGGTACCGGCTGTGGCACTGATGCCGATTGCACGAAGATTGTTCCGCCATCGCCCAGACGACTGGGGTCAATCACAACCGCGGCACCTTCTTCATGCATGAAGAGATTCTTCTTTGCAGCCAGATTGAAAGCGGCTCGCTGCTCTGGAGTCAGTTGAAAACGCCGTGGTGTTCCAACCCTCGGGTCAGGTGCATCAGCAAGGCTCAGCAAGTCTTTTTCATTCCTGCGGGTACTGGGGGCATCAAAGTGAGCTTTCACTTCTCGCACGGGCGCGCTTAGAACGATCGCGCCCTTTAGCTTGCCTTTGAATCGTCGCAGATCCGCTTCGTCTTTGGCATCGAAGTAAACCACTTCCGCCGTGAGCGGTCCGTCAGTACCCGGCGACCAGGCTTTCGGGTAGGCGATTAGCGGTATTGCCTGAGGCTCAACCACCTGCGCGGAAAATCGCTTTAGCGTCCAGCCGCGTCCAAATGGTCCCCATGCTTCGAGATGGGAGTTCTGCAATCCCCACTTGGCCATTTGATCGCGCGTCCATTCGTTTGCTCTTTTCATTCCCGGCGAATTGGTAAGACGAGGACCAATAACGTCAGTCAGATAACTCAGCGTCTGCATTACCTGTGAACGATTCATAAAATCGCGTTCGGTGAGAACACGAAGATCAGAACCAGGGCTAGTGCGGCGAAGCATCGTAGCATGATTAAATTCTCCTAAGATTCAATTCTACCGAGGGATTTATTCGTCCACGAGGAAACTAGACGGATGTGAAATCGCATAATACAGTTAAGCGGCTGGAAAGTTTCATCACCGCCAGGATTTATCGAGCAGGTTGCCGGTCTCTTTCCACTTTGGTTTGCTTGACCTTGGCGATGTCGGGTCCGGTCTCGTTCGAATTGTACCCGCACTCATCGTTTGCGCAGTGTCGGAAAGTGCCCTGTTTTTTTGTGGTCTTCTCAAGCAGAAAAGGGGCCTGGCAATTCGGACACGCTTCCTTCACTGGCTTGTTCCAGAAGACTGCGTTACAGGTGGGGTACTGCGAACAACCGTAAAATGTTTTTCCACGTTTCGATTTCTTGACGACCAGCTCACCCACGCATCCCTCTCGCGGACACGCTACGCCAGTTGTTTCTTGCTTGATGTATTTACACTTTGGGTAGTTTGAGCAGGAGATAAACTCACCGAATCGCCCGAACCGTTTCACGAGTTGCGCGCCGTCGACAGGGCACTTCTCATTGAGCGGAATCGGTGCCGGGGAAACTGCACCGCTTTTGGAGATCTTCCGAATGTTGCGGCACTCGGGATAACCAGTACATCCGAGAAACTGACCGAAGCGACCGCGCTTGAGCTGCATGGGTTTGCCACACAGATCGCAGGCCTCCGGTTCTTCCGATTCGTTACCTCCGGCACTCGCCTCTCCGCCTGCTGTACTGCCATTCGCTCCGGCCTTGGGCTCAGCGTCACGTGTGGCGGCGCAGTTCAGACACTTGAGATACTTGCCGAAGCGCCCAAACTTCTGGACCATCCCCTTGGTTTCGCACTTCAGACAAACTTCGTCCGTGGGTGTGTCTACATTCTTGATCCCAGCAGTGTATTCCTTGAACTTGCTCAGATCGTCCTTGAACTTGTCATAGAACTCATGCAGCGCCGCGGTCCATTTGAGCTTTCCTTCCTCGACGTGATCGAGCTCTTCCTCCATGCGCGCTGTGTAGGTGACATTGAAGAGGTCGTCGAACCCACCTTCGATCAGCACGTCGTTTACAGTCTTGCCCAGGGAGGTCGGATGAAACCGACCTTCCAGCTTCTCAACGTATTCACGGTCCTGAATCGTCGTCATGATCGCAGCGTAGGTTGACGGCCGACCTATTCCCTTTTCCTCAAGCGCTTTGACCAGGGTAGCTTCTGTATAACGAGGTGGTGGCTCAGTGAAGTGCTGCTCGGGAGTTATCGTCTTTAGATTTAGCACCTCATCCGTTTCAACCATAGGCAGAGTGCGCTCAGCTTCGTCGTCTTCTTCGGTTTTCTCGTCGCGACCCTCTTGGTACAGCTTCAGGAACCCGTCAAACTTCTGCACCGAACCTGTCGCGCGAAAAAGGAAACGACCGGCGTTGATGTCGATAGTTGTTTGATCGAAGATTGCGGGAGTCATCTGCGAAGCCACAGTCCGCTGCCAGATAAGTCGGTAGAGTCTCAGCTCATCCTTATTCAGATACTGGGCCAGGGATTCCGGCGTGCGGACCACCTCAGTTGGGCGAATGGCCTCGTGCGCGTCCTGCGCGTCTTTCTTGGAGCGAAAGTGAACGGCCTTCTCCGGCAGATACGTGGGACCGTATTGCTTGCCGATGAAATCACGGAGCTCGCCGAGAGCGGCTTCTGATACGCGCGTGGAATCGGTGCGCATGTAGGTGATCAGACCGACCGATCCTTCCGACCCCAGCTCCACCCCCTCGTACAGCTTCTGCGCCAGCATCATCGTCTTCTTTACCACGAAGCCAAGCTTGCGCGACGCTTCCTGTTGCAGCTTTGAAGTGATGAATGGTGGCACGGGATTTCGTTTCCGCTCTTTAGTGGTTACCTCGCTGACAACGAAAGCTTCTTTCTCTGCCTCGGCAACAATTTCTGTGGCCCGGACTCCTTCGTTAATCAGAACCTCACTTTTCTTGATGTCCTGATCGAAAGCGCTCGTCTTAACCGTTTTCTCGCCAACCTTGAAAAGCCTGGCATCAAACGCCGGTGGCAGTTTAGCCGCTAAGTTGGCGACGATCGTCCAGTACTCCGTTTTCAGGAATTTTTCGATTTCCCGTTCGCGCTCGACCACCATTCTTAAGGCGACTGATTGAACCCGACCTGCGCTAAGCCGGCCCCCGATCGTGCGGCATAGAAGCGGTGAAACTTTGTAACCCACCAGCCGATCTAGAACGCGACGAGCCTGTTGTGCGTCAACGAGGTTGGCATCTATTTCTTTTGGATTGTCAAACGCCGCATTCACGGCGCGTTTGGTGATCTCATTGAACATCACCCGATAGGTGGGCTTGGCGGGCCGTTTAGGAACAATCTCTTCGGCAAGGTGCTGGCAGATGGCTTCGCCCTCGCGGTCCGGGTCGGCAGCAAGGTAAACAGCGTCCGCATCTTTGGCGGCTTTCTTAAGCTCCGCCACGATTCTTTTATTGTTCCGCTTTCGGGAGTCTGGAATTACCTCGTAGGTTGGTTTGAAATCGTTGTCGAGATCAACCCCAAGGCCTTTGGAAGGTAGATCTTTGATGTGACCTATCGAGGCTTTAACCAGATAGTCCTTGCCCAGGTATTTATTAATTGTTTTCGCCTTTGCCGGCGATTCAACGATGACCAGGTTTTTTGCCATGCTCTTCGGTATTGCCGATTGCCAATTGCCAATTGCCGATTTCGTCTGGATCCCGGCAGTGCCGAAACCCGGGGTATTTCCGATGACCGTTTGTGACTTGCCAATCGGCAATTGGCAATCGCAAATCGGCAATTCCCTTCACATCTTCCTTACAAAGCACCTGCCCGGGAGCGCGCGCACCAATTCGCGCATCTCCAACGCTAACAGCGCGGCAGTTAAATCCGAAATCGATAACTTACTCCGGTCGACGAGTGAATCAATGTGTTCCGGAATGTCTGCTGCCAGTAGCTTCAAAACCGTAGTCTCAGAATCTGAAAGCCCATGCGGCACTAAAGAAAGCTGATCAGCTAGCGACCTCTCTTTCTTCTTCTCTCCAAAAGGGGGCGGCAACAACTTCGCCGCGATTTGCGGCGGCAACTCGGCTGCGATGTCCTGCCACTGCTGCACCAGCTTCGCGCCCGCCCCTTTGATCAGGTAATTAGTGCCGAAGGAGTTACGCGACGTAATGTTGCCCGGTACTGCGAAGACTTCCCTGTTTTGTTCAATCGCCAACCGCGCCGTTATTAAAGACCCGGAGTTTTCCGCTGCCTCAACCACCACCACGCCGAGGCTCAAGCCACTAATGATGCGGTTACGGTACGGAAAGTTTTCCGACACAGGTGGAGTGCCAAGCGGGAACTGTGTAATCACTGACCCCCCACGTTCAAGAACTTCGTCTGCCAGCTTTCTATGATCGCGCGGATAGACCTCATCAATTCCCGTGCCCAGCACGGCCACCGTGCGACCACCGCCTTCGAGAGCTCCGCGGTGTGCTGAGGCATCGATTCCGCGCGCGAAGCCCGAGACTACTGTGACCCCCCTTTGGGCCAAATCACGCGCCAGCATCAAAGCCGCATTCTGCCCGTATGTCGAACATCTGCGCGAGCCCACAATCGCCACGCACGGCTGCTCGAGACATTCTTCCCAGGCGCCCTTCACGTAGAGAGTAATTGGTGGATCATAGATCTCGCGCAGCATTGCGGGATAAACGCCATCGTCAAGTATTAAAAGATCGGCGCCGAATTTCCTTACGTTTTCAATCTCAGCTTCGGCATTCTCAAACCGGTCGCGCGCAATGATGCTGTCGACGGCTTCCGGCAACAGCCGCAACTTTTCCAGCTCGGCTCTAGTTGCACCATAAACAGCTTCAGCGGCACCAAAGCGTTCCAGGAGTTTGGCAGCGGCGCGAGGTCCGATGCCCGGGGTCAGGTTGAGTGCAACCCAATCTCTGATCATGTGAGGAGTTCCTTTGAGCGCTGGAGTTTTGCGCTCGTTCAATCATCAGTCTTAAGTCTCGTTCAATCGTCAGTCTTAAGTGAGGTGGACCACTCGGGTTCGCAACCGGACGCGCCGTGCCTGCCGTCTGCTCCTGCCTCCTGATTACTGGCTTATGGCTTCTGGCGGAGGCGTGTAGGAATCGAACCTACCTGAGCCTGTCCTCACAGTCTCACTGACGGTTTTGAAGACCGCGCCGTTCACCAGAACAGATTCGCCTCCACGAATCCCACAACTGCCCGCCAAAGCCGCAACCCTACGCGCCGTCAGGCGGAACTGTCAAGCAAGACCCAGCACGGCGACCCCGTCAGCAACGCCGCTATGCTCCTTAAACG
>JAIVJP010000281.1 GCA_020199975.1 Acidobacteriota bacterium | reverse complement strand
GCTGTAGGGTCGCCCCTACTCTGTCACTGTTTGTAGATAAGTCCATTCTTCATTACAAAGACGGTTTTCTGCATGTTGTGAATGTCTTTCAGTGGATCGCCTGAGACGGCTACGATGTCCGCCCATTTCCCCACCGTCAAGGAGCCCAGGTTCTTGTCCCAGCCGAGTAACTTCGCTCCATTTAGAGTGCCGGCCACGATCGACTCCATTGGACTCATCCCGCCCCACTCTACCATCAGCACAAACTCCCGCGCGTTTGTGCCATGAGCGATCACGCCGGCGTCGGTACCCAAAGCGATTGGTACTTTGTTAGCTACGGCGATCTTGATTCCGTTACGCAGAGCAGCGGCGGCAGCCAGGGCTTTCTCGGCCCGCTGTCCTTTAAGTATGCCGCTCCCGGCAGCTCTTTCCACCACCTCACCAGCCATCATAGTGGGCACCAGGAATGTGCCGCGCTGGGCCATCAGTCGCGCGCCTTCCTCGTCGATAAAAGATCCATGCTCAATGGAAGCCACCCCGGCGCGGGTGGCGATCTTGATTCCCTCTGTGCCATGGGCATGGGCGGCGACTTTTCTTTCCAGCTTAGTCGCTTCATCAACCATCACCTTCAACTCGTCATAGTTGTATTGAGTTGTCCCCACGGCATCGCCTTCCGACAGCACCCCGCCGGTAGCACAGGTCTTGATCAAGTCGGCGCCATACTTAACCTGGAAACGGACGGCTGCTCGTATTTCGTCAGGACTATTCGCAATGCCGTCTTCGATGGACCGATCCATCAGCCCCGGTCGATAGCCATTTGAATCGCAGTGGCCCCCGGTGATGCCGAGTGAGTGGCCGGCAGACTGCATTCTCGGCCCCGCTATCCACCCTTCGTTGATTGCCTTCCGCAACGCCAGGTCATCAAACCTGCCGCTCGCGCCAACGTTACGCACGGTGGTGAAGCCGGCCACCAATGTGTCTCTCGCATTGCCGACGCCGAGAATGGCCCCGAAAGATTCATAATCCCGAACCGCGGACGTCTCGATCTCTGGATCACCAAGCACGCGGCCGATGAGGTGAGTGTGCGCATCAACAAAACCG
>JAIVJP010000356.1 GCA_020199975.1 Acidobacteriota bacterium | reverse complement strand
CCTCCCAACCCGTAATTTCCGACAATATCGCCTCTCGGATTGATGCCGAACGCGCGCGTCGCGGTTGATCCCGGGTAGTAGATGGTGGCGTACGATTCTCCGGTTTTTAGAAAACCGCGTACGGTAGTCCCAACATTATAAACGCCCACTATCGCGCCGTCGGGATTGACATCCCACGCGCCGGTCGCAGTGGAGTCGGGCACCATAAACGAGGTGAAGACGCCGTGTTCAATCATGTAACCTTGCGTTTGGTTGTCCATCATGTTGAACCAAAAGCCAACAAGCAGCTGGAGGTCCGGCGTCGCTCCGTTCTGCATTGAGCCGAAAGCATCAATCTCCGACGCGCCATATCTTCCGATGGTTACACCTCGCATCGACTCCATCTGGTCGTGGTCGTGGTAACAGCCGACGATCGTGCCGTCGGGCAATATGCGCTGCGCTGTCTCCCACAAATGTCCCGGATAGCGGACGTTAGCGAATTCGCCTTCTTTGTTACGCAGAAATCCCCGAGATGCTACAGCGGGATCGCCCGGCAACCGATAGCTGCCGACAATTTCGCCGCCTTGACCAATGCCGCGTGCAATGGTGACATGGGCTCCCGGAAAATCGATTACCGTGAATTCGCCGTGCCTCAACAAGAAGCCATGCTGGACCGAATTCTGATCTACAAATGTTCCTACAACATCGCCTTGGGAATTGATCCCGAACGCAGTGCTGGATTGAGCTTCCGGAGGAGCAATTGTTGTATACTCCCGCTCCTGCGCCCGCACCGGTGCGACCAGCGTCAGCACGAGAGCTAAGACAGCAAGAAATCCTGAAATTCCAGACATTGACGACAGTGTTTTCCTGATAACTTTCATTTTTCTTCTCCTTTGCGCCGGACCAAGTCGGCGCGTCTGATGAGTGAAAGTTTGTGGCCTCCACTTATAAGAGCGAAATTCAGTAAAGAACGGGGCCAAAAAGTAAATATGAGACGCGGTCACAATGGGTTAGGGCCTCACCACATGACGTTTTTTGTGGATGCTGGCAGCTATGTCCCGACAGGTTACTGGGCTAGATTTTCAATTTGATTGGACATCGAACGGGGAGTAAATTAGTCCGAAGGAAAGGGTTTAGTCTCCCGAAAAATTCCTGTTTTTATGGCAACACCTTCACGCAAGGACGTGACCGACCTGCTGATTGAGTGGGGCAAGGGCGATCAGGAGGCCCTCAATAAGCTCATGCCGCTGGTGTATGATGAATTGCATCGACTGGCCAGCCGCTATCTACGTCACGAACGGCCCGGTCATACCCTTCAGACCACCGCGCTTGTTCACGAGGCGTATTTGAAACTGGTGGACCAGAGGAACATGACGTGCCAAAACCGCGTGCAGTTCTTCGCCGCGGCTGCGCAGGTGATGCGTCACATCCTGGTAGATTACGCCAAGAGTCGCAGGGCCTTTAAGCGAGGCGGAGACTATTGTAGGTTATCGCTTGACGAGGCGGTCATATCGTCTGAGGAAAAGGATCCGGATTTGTTAACCCTAAACGAGGCGCTCAACAGCTTGGCGGCCATAGACACACAGCAGAGCCGCGTAGTTGAGCTTCGGGTCTTCGGAGGACTTACAGTCGAAGAGACGGCTGAGGCTTTGGGAATATCATCTCGAACGGTCAAACGGGAATGGAGCATGGCCAAGGCGTGGCTCCATAAGCAGATCAGAAATCAGTGAGATAGTTAACTCACAAGCAAATCAAAACTCTTGACTTGCCACCTGTGAATCGTCACTTGCCACTGTAAATTATGACACCAGAGCGGTGGCTTCAATTAAAACAAATTTTCCAATCCGCACTTGAGCGAAACCCGGCGGAGCGCTCCGCATTTCTGAGTCAAGCCTGTGCTGACGATCCAGCGCTTCGCAACGAAGTTGAATCGCTTATCTCTTCTCACGATCAAGCTGGCGACTCCATCGAAGCAATGGCCGTTGAAGCGGCTACCGAGATGCTTGCGGATGACCGCGCAGACCTAATCGTAGGCAAACAAATCGGCCGTTACCAGGTACTAAGCCTCATCGGGCGGGGCGGCATGGGTGAAGTATTCCTGGCTCAGGATGCGAGCCTGGGTCGAAAGGTGGCACTCAAACTGCTTCGCACGGAGTTCACCGGGAATGAAGACCGCCTACGCCGCTTCCGGCAGGAGGCGCGCGCCGCCTCGGCACTGAACCACCCGAACATCCTGACCATCTACGAGATCAGTTCGGAGGACAGCACTCATTTCATGGCCACGGAGTACGTCGAGGGAGAGACGCTGCGCCAGCGTATGGCGGGCGCGAGGATGAAGCTCGGCGAAGCGGTCGACGTCGCCGTCCAGGTGGCCTCGGCACTCGCGGCCGCGCACGAGGCGGGGATCGTGCACCGCGACATCAAGCCGGAAAACATCATGATGCGCCGTGACGGCTTCGCGAAAGTATTGGATTTCGGATTGGCTAAGCTGACAGAGCGAGGACTGGCTTCGAACGATAGCGGATGGCCGACTCTCGGTAAGGTTGAGACTAATCCGGGGGTGGTGATGGGCACCGTCCCGTACATGTCGCCGGAGCAGGCGCGGGGTCTGGAGGTGGATGCCCGCACGGACATCTTCAGCCTGGGCGTGTTGCTCTATGAGATCTTGGGGGGCCGGGCGCCGTTCGAGGGCGAGACGCCGAGCGACGTAATCGTCTCCTTGTTGGATAAAGAGCCCGTGCCGCTCACGCGTCACTCGCCCGGAGTGCCGACCGAGCTACAGCGGATCGTCGGCAAGTCTCTGTGCAAAGACAGGGAAGAGCGTTACCAGCTAGTTAAAGACTTGCTGATCGATCTGAAGAGCCTCAGGGACGAGCTGACGGTCGAGGCGAAGCTGGAGCGGTCCGTCCCACCGGAGGTGAGCCGCAGGGCTGTGGCAAGCAGCGCGACAGGGCAGACAGTTCGGACTAACAGGTTGAAGGCGGCGCACCCGACGTCGAGTGCCGAATATATCATCACCGGGATCAAACGCCACAAGTGGGCCGCGGCGCTCGCATTGGCCGCGCTCGCCGTCGCGGTAGCAGCCGCCACTTACTTTTTCTCTTTGCGGAGCGGCGGGGCGACGATAGATTCGATAGCAGTCATGCCATTCATGAACGTGAGTGGTGATCCGAACACGGAATATCTCTCGGAGGGGATTAGCGAAAGCGTCAACTACAGCCTTTCATACTTGCCCAATCTGAAAGTAATGGCTAGCACTACGGTCTTTCGGTACAAAGGACAGCAGATTGACGCGCGAACCGTTGGGCGCGAATTAGGTGTCAGCGCAGTGTTGACGGGCAAGGTTGTCCAGCGTGGTGATGTTCTTACGGTCAGCGCAGAGCTTGTCGACGCGCGGGATAACAGGTTGCTATGGGGAAGACAGTACAACCGCAAGGTTTCTGACTTCTTTGCGATTCAGGAAGAGATTTCGCGGCACATTTCGGACACGTTGCGTCTGCAAATGAGTGCGGAAGACCAAAA
Organism: Acidobacteriota bacterium; assembly: GCA_020199975.1. Lineage (GTDB taxonomy): Bacteria > Acidobacteriota > Blastocatellia > Pyrinomonadales > Pyrinomonadaceae > PSRF01. Next base: position 876 of record JAIVJP010000356.1, on the reverse strand, counting down.
GCGCTTATCAAAACGCCAAACTGAGAGCACCGAGGCGTATCAGGCATACCTCAAAGCTCGTTACTACTGGAACAAGCGAACACAGGAAGCGGTGAAGAAAGGCATAGAACATTTCCAGGAGGCGATCGATTTGGATCCGAACTACGCCCTGGCTTACGCGGGAATCGCCGACTCATACATTATCCTCGGTGTCTACAGTAGTCTTCCGCCAGCAGCGGCTTTCACAAAGCAAAGGCGATGGCGCTGAGGGCTCTGGAGATCGATGACGCGCTCGCTGAAGCTCACACCTCACTAGCCTACGTAAGATTTCGTCATGAATGGAACTGGTCAGGCGCTGAAGCGGAATATCGACGGGCAATAGAACTCAACCCAAACTACGCGACCGCTTATCAGTGGGCCGCCCTAAATCTGGCAGCCGTGGGACGGCTGGACGAAGCAATCGCGGAGATGAAACGAGCTGAGGCGATTGATCCACTCTCTCTCATCATCAACTCGAATATGGAATGGGTTCTTTACCTCGCGCGCCGGAACGATGATGCGATCGCGCATTGCCGAAAGACCCTCCAGATAGATCCGAGCTTCTTCGCAACTCACAAATATCTCGGCCTCATGTACGTGCAGAAGGGAATGTACGACCAGGCCATCACTGAGTACCAGAAGGCGAGAGATCTTTCAGCAGATGACCCACACTTAATCGCGCTCGTCGGACACGCCTACGCGTTGTCCGAGAGGCGGGACAAAGCCAAGGAGGCGCTCGATGAGCTGAAAGCGTTGTCCAATCGAAGGTATGTCTCACCTTATTCAATAGCTCTGATTTATACGGGCTTGGGAGAGAGAGAGCCGGCGTTTGCGTGGCTCGAAAAGGCTTACGAGGAC
>JAIVJP010000355.1 GCA_020199975.1 Acidobacteriota bacterium | reverse complement strand
GCGTTAGCCGTTACGTGATCGGTCGGATTTGTGCAGAGCCAGGAAAAGCAGCCCAAAAAGAAGGACCTGGTCTTCGTCTCCGCAGACAAGGCGGAATTTAAGGAAGTGGTCCCAGGCGTTTCCAAGACGGTCCTCTGGGGTGACCAGGACAGGAGACCGTATGTTCGATGTATACACGACTGCCCACGAACAGCCGGGCTTGCATCCGGAGTTTTTCTCCGACGACGGCTTTCACCCCTTGACAAGGGCTACGAGTTTTCCGCTTTTACGGATTTGCCCGGAACGGCGGAGGACGTGCGGTCGTAAAGCTGTGGTGCTAGAATAAGTTTGCCGCAAGTCCGCGGCAAAGGTTTTCGTAAGGAGGCTTTTTAATTATGTCGGAACCCAGGGAATCTGTTGATAACGCTTGCAACGCGGTGTATGACGCGTTGCGTTATCTCGGCGACGCTTCTTATGCCATCTTGCCGGCGAACGTGGCGCATGAGCTTGGGGATCTCAAGAAGAAATTCTTGAGCAACGTGAGCTCTCTAATCGAGAAAGATATCGAGTGGATTGATGCACGCGTCGCGGGTGGAGATCGCCTGCGGGAGGAATGGAAACGAGCCTGCAATCGCGACCGATCCGAACAGGCCGAGAGCCTGTAAACTAATCTTTCGAGGTTCGAAGGACATTATGGAAGTCTTGCTGGCCGACGAGTACGGATTCTGCTTTGGCGTCGAGCGCGCCGTGGAGATGGTCGAAGAGGCGGTGGCGGAAGGCGCACGCCCCATCCGTTCGCTGGGCCCGTTAATTCATAATGCCCAGGAGATGGAGCGACTGGGCGAAAAGGGCGTGTCCACGATCGACTCTCCTGGGGAAGCTGATGGCGACACTATTGCTGTGATTCGTGCACACGGTGTGACGCCACAGGTTCAGCGAGATCTGGAACAGCGTGCCGCTCAAGTGATCGATGCCACTTGCCCGTTCGTTACCAGAGTGCAGCACCTCGCCGAACGGGCCGCTGAACAAGGACGCGATGTTGTCGTTGCGGGTAATCCCGATCATCCCGAAATGATCGGCGTAGTCGGCTACGCGCCCAACAATACCTACGTTGTGCGTGACGCCAGCGAGGTGGCCTCCCTGCCAACTCTGCGCTCCCCTCTCGTGGTTTCGCAGACCACCATCAAACTGAAGACCTTTCTCGAAGTTGCCGAAGCTGTACGCCAAAAGGCCGACGCTAAGCCTCAAGTGGTTAACACGATCTGTTCCGCTACGCGCGATCGGCAGGATGCAGCGCGAGCATTGGCTGGCGAGGTTGATGCGTTTTATGTCATCGGCGGCCGACATTCGTCTAACAGCGTCAAGCTGCTGGCCGTCTGTCAGGAGCAATGCGAGAAAAGCTTCTTGATTGAAACACCCTCTGAGATCGATCCTGGTGATCTTCAAGGTGTGGGCCGCGTTGGGGTCACTGCCGGCGCCTCCACTCCAGATTGGCTTATTAAGCAGGTTGTGCAGCGTTTGAATGAGATTGGGGCGGCGCACGCTCAGCCGGTCCATTAACAACGAGCCGCCAAGACGCTAGGTTGCAATCGAAATCAACTGACTCTACTAAAGTTGGTCAACCTGATCGAGAGCGTTGATTATCTGGCGGGCTTCTTCGGATCCGTACTCCAGCGCTTGGCGTCTTAGAGCATCACGAGCGATCTCCGAATCAACCGGATCACTCAATAATCCAACCAGCACCGATGTGGGGAACTGGGCCAATGCCTCATTGGCCAGGGCCCGCACCACCACATCTTCCGAGCGGGCCAACTCGCAGATCTCACTGGGGGCAAAGCGGGAGGTCAGCGCATCTGCCAGGACATCAATGCGTCGGTAGTCGCGCTGCTGTTCGGCCCGGCGCACGAGCTGGGCGAAAACTTCGGCCGACTGCGTCTTCTCCTGTAAGACCGCAGCGCAAGTGTCAGCGACGTGCTTTAGTTGATTGCCCTTGTCGCTGTCCAACGACGCGCCCGGCTCCAAAGCCCGATCATCAAGCGCTGTCAACAAGCGGCTCAATTCCAGATCCGCGCGAGGGTCGTAGGGGACCTTACGTACCTGGGACGAAGATGCATTAGAGGCCTGTAGCGCTCGTTCAACTAAGCCCCGCGTTGTGGGACGGAGTTCCGACCAAACGGTGGCCACGCGCCCTCCGAAATCTTCAATCATTAGTGACAAGGTCGATCATGTCTCCCAAACTTCCGGATGCTCCGTAATTCTAAAACGGCGTACTATACGCGATGAGGAAGAGAAACGCGAGACTCAAATCACTGAACCGGGTCGCGCAAAAACATCGCCCGCGAACCACATGGAGCAAGCTAGTTGTAGTCCTTAATTTCGGCGATTGAGGGAAATGGGATCTTGACGATCTCGCCATTGGCACATTCAATTTTCACGCTCGGAGTGGTTAGGGCCTGGGTGGTTTTCATGCTCCAAACTTTGCCGCGCACGCGCCGGCCGTCGAGCGTTATAATCTCGACATTGTCCTTGCCGTAAAGCGGCTGGAGTGCCGCTAGAGCTTTTGAGATTTCCAAGTAGGTAAATTCCTCCGGAGTTCATTGCGTTTTGGGCACTTGAACACGCCCAAAAGATTTCACGATTCTGCACCTAAGGCGCGCAGATGTCTATCAGCGGACCCTGGCGGGCTACTCACCAGCCCTTTGATTCATATAAAAAGGCTTATGAGCAGAAGAATCACATGAAGATTGAGCCTCGATTACCAATTGAGCCTCGATTATAATGAGACCTACAATGTGCTCAGGCCTCGATGCAACCGGAAAGCTTTATTTGGCGTATAGGCTCTGGAGGCCGTTTTTAAGTCTCTAGCTCTAAGATTGGTAGAAGTTCTCATGTCCCAGAATCAAGGAATGCCAAAACAATCACATACGGATTCGAGCATCACGATCTGCTCAAACTGCCGCACCCCAATGCCTCGCGACCTCCGTTTTTGTCGCAACTGCGGTTTTCGTTTGGGTGAGGGGCCAGCCGAATATACAGAGACAGTCCGTTTCGAGAATGGCCGACCAGTGAATCTGGCAGACAATAGTGCCGCCTCGTCGCAAGAACCCTTTGCCAGGGCGTACGGCATATCAGGTGGGCCCATGATCCCGGGGACTGGACGTCGAATGGCTAAGAGAGCCAAGAAGATGAGCGGGATGACATGGATGTTTATAGGACTGTTGATCTTTTTCATCGCGGCCGCTGCCTTCACGGCGGTCGTGACTCCGATACGTAGAACCATCACTCCTACGTCTTCAGCGCCTCCGGCTCCGCGTGCTTATGTCGGTGTTAGTTCTTTTGAGACTGGCGAAGGCGGGGTCACCTTCGATAACGTCGAGCCTCCCGGAGGCCCGGCAGACAAAGCTGGACTCATCGGCGGAGACGTAATAACCAGCTTCGACGGACAGGTCGTCCATGATGAAGATGAGATGACCGACTTAATGCGTCGCACTCCCATTGGAAAACCTGTCGAGGTGATTTACATCCGAGATGGTGAGCCGAAAACTACTACGCTGACCACGGTCACCAAAGAAGATTTTGATCGACTGGTAAGGGATTTTCGGAATCGACCCGAAGGCCGCGGTCTATTTGGTTTCGACGATGACGACACTGAGCGTGTCCCGATCCCCGGCACTAAGATTTTCGGTGTGAAGGTGAATGATATTTCCCAAAGCCGCCCTGCCGATCTCGCCGGAGTAAAAGAAGGCGACATCATTGTTGAGTTTGACGGAACGCCAATCCGCACTCCTGAAGAACTTAGTTCTCGCGTGATACGCGCGATACCATATAGCACTGTAAAGGTTATATTGATGCGCGGCGCAGAGAAACTCGAGATACCAGTGAAGATGGGTAAGCAGTAGTTCGGTTCAAGGGCGCTTCTTGGTGGTAAATTCGCTCATCCTTGCTTCCAATTCCTGGCGCACATCTTCGCGAGGTGCTTCCGGCTCGTCAGCTTCAAACATTTCGAACAACGCATAAGGGGTTTCGGCTATTAGCCGCAATTCCCAAGCTTCTCGTTTACCATGTGATGGACGGGAAAACCACAGCGCGTCTACATTCGCATCTTCAATTCTAGCCCCTTCAAACGTGAGCTCGTCCTTAGTGACTACTTCGGCGCGTGTTTCAGGGACCAGCAGCACGCGCCGCAACTGCCACGCGTGCTTCTGGTAGGTTGCGAGAATCTCCCTGATACGGTCTCTCTGATTCATCACGCTTCTTTTGGCCACGGAAGGCTTGGGCCGTATAGCGTTAGCCTAATCTCCTGATATTAACTGAGAAGTAATCTGTTTTCGAATCCCGAAGGGATTTAAGTCAATAGCCGTGGGCGAGCGTTGCGACGCCCACGGAGGATCAGAGAAAAGATCCTGACCCTGGAAGGGTCAAACTGTGCCCGCC
>JAIVJP010000064.1 GCA_020199975.1 Acidobacteriota bacterium | reverse complement strand
AAGTGTTCCCGCCCGGCTCTCGCCGCGTGCCTGATGCTCGCCGTTTAAGGCCAGCTTCACGGCGGAAGTGAAGACGAGCAGCTTCGGGTTGACGTAGTGATACAAATCCAGCGCGGCCCTGATTTGGTAAGCTTGGCTCTCGCCCAACTGCACTTGCGATGCGGCGTCGAGTCTGCCTAAAGTTCCGGCGGCGCGGACAGCTTCGGCGCGCACCTGATCCGCCGCCTCTTCAAAGAGGCGCGTCTCGACTGTGGGGCGCATCGCGTCCCACATCAAGGGGAAGAACTTTTCGTAGCCCGCCCACGTGCGAAAGTTCAGGTTGATGCCCGTCACCCTGAGGCTCTGCTTGATCTCGGGGTAGACGCGCTCGACCTCACCTTCGGCTTCCCTTTCGGTCACCTGTTTCGGTTTTCCCAGCCCGAACATGTTTAACCCTCCTTTGCCTCCGTGATAACAACTCGGCGATTCAAGCAGGCGCGCATAAACTAGACCGGCATCAACTCACTGCGCCGCGCCATCTCGGAAATGCGGTCAGCCGTGCGCGCCGCGATGGCCTCAATCGTCAGAGAGGGGTTGACCGCCGTCGAGGTCGGGAAGACCGAGCCATCGCAGACGAACAGGTTCGGGACGTCGTGCGCGCGGCAGTCCTTATTCACGACCGAGTCCGACAGGTCATGCCCCATGCGACACGTGCCCAGAAGGTGCGCCGTGCGATCCGCCGACCAGACGTCCTCGCCCCCGGCGGCCTCCATGATCTCCCTCATCTTCTCTTTCGCGTGGGCGATAATCCTCTCGTCATTCTCATGAAAAGAGAAGAGGACGTGCGCGACGGGAAGTCCGTACCGGTCGCGCTCTTTCTCATGCAGTTTCACTACGTTGCCCCACTGCGGCAGCACCTCGCCGACGATGCCGAGACCTGAGTAGTTGTTGTAATCCAGCATCGTGTGCCGCAAGGTCGCGCCCCACATCCCGCGCGCCGTCGCCAGCCGCGCGGAGAAGTCAACCGGGTGCGGCCCGACGACCTCTATCGTGTAGCCGCAGACGAACCCAGCGTCCAGCATCGTGCGGTTGAAGTGCTCCGTGATAGCGCCTCCCGGCGGCGGCGCTTTGTACTGGTTGATGCGTTCTGAAAATCTGGCGAAGACCTGCTCCCCCGTGTGGACCATGAAGCACTTGCCGACAAGGCCGGAAGAATTGGCCAGACCGTCTGGGAAGAGCGAACTCGACGAGTTCAGGAGCAGTCGCGGCGTCTCGACCGCGTAGCCCGCAACCACGACGTTGCGCGCACGCTGACGGAAAAGCTCGCGGCCACCTTCGCGGAAATGGAGCACGCCCGTTACTATCCCGCGCTCATCATGCTCGATCCGTGCGACCATCGTATTGGGGCGCACTTCGGCGCCAAAGGCGATGGCGCGCGGGATATAGGTGACGAGGATCGAACTCTTGGCGTTCGTCGTACAGCCGTAGTTGCAGAATCCACGATAGACGCAGGGCGGGCGATCCCTGTGAGGCGCGCTCAAAGTAGCGATAGGCGCAGGCGCGACGGGGATGCCGAGTTTCACGCAGCCCCGGACGAGCACCTGAGCCGATGCGTTCAGCTCGTGCTCGCGCTGCGGGTAGCGCCGCCGTCGTTTTCCCCACGGGTAACGGGTCGGCCCACTGATTTGCAGCGCCTCTTCGACCTCTTCGTAGTATGGCTCCAACTCCTCGAACGTGAGCGGCCAGTCCTGCATGTCCGCGCCCGTGATCGCGCCTTCGAGCGAAAGCCTACGGAAATCTTCCGGGTGGGCGCGCATCGCCACCATCGAATAGTGGACGGTGCTGCCGCCCACGCCTTTCCCTGAGTTGTTCGAGCCGAGTTCTACGGGGTCGCCGCCGCCCGTAATCCGCTCGTCCGTCCAGAAGAGCTTGCGAGAGTCCTTCTCGTCAGAGACGAAATCTTTAACCGGATTCCAGTGCGGGCCGGCGTCCAGGATGACGACGGAGAACCCCGCTTCCGCGAGCTTCGCGCCGACGACTCCGCCGCCCGCGCCCGCGCCGACGATACAAAAGTCAACCTCTTCTCGCGACAGGTCGCGCATCGGTACGCACTCGCCGTGAATGCCGGGCGCGGAAAGAGTCCTGTCTTGATTCCCCTTCTCGCTCACTCGCCCGCCTTCCTCGCCGTAAACATCCCGTAGCCCATCGCGCCCACCTCGTAGGCCTGTTGAATGGCCGAGAATGTTTCGACGAAACGGCGCGTGCGCGCATCGCTGACGCTCAACAAGGCTTTCACCTCTGTGCGGCGCGCGAGTGCCGCGCATCGCGTCCACGTCTCCTTTACGTGCCGTGTGATCTCTTCCGCCTCGATCAGTTCGAACCCGCTCGCGCTCATCCAGCCCGTATAGTCCGACATGCTCGCCAGCGACGGGCAGAGCATCCCGCCGCAGACATCCTTCAAGAGATGTTTGTGTGATGTCAGAGCCGGATCATCGGAGGCGAGCCAGGCGCAGAGCGCCAGCACCCCGCCGGGTCTCAGCGAGCGTGCGCAACGCCCGATGAAGCGCTCCTTGTCGGCGATATGCTCACTGCACTCAACGATCCACACGACATCAAAACTCCCCGGCACGATGTCGAGGTGGTTCGCGTCTGCCACCTCGAAACTCACGCGATCACCCAGCCCTTCGGCGCCCGCCTTCTCTCTCGCCATCGCGGCCTGCACGGGGCTGATGGTGAGGCCCCGAACGGAGCAATCGAATTCGCGCGCGAGCCAAAGGGACGAGCCGCCGACCCCGCAACCGACGTCAAGCACGCGCGATCCCCTTTCGATCTGTATGCGCGCAGCGAGGCGCTCGATCAGTTTCACCTGGGCCGTGGACGGCGACTCGCCGTCTTCCCAGAATCCGTGGTGTATATGGTCGCCCCACAGCGCGCGGTAGAAGACCGAGATGCGGTCGTAGTGATCGCGCACGGCGTCCACGCCCGGCTGCTCGTCAGCAAGGATCATCTGTTATCTGCCTCCTTCGCCTCCCACGGGTCCGCGCCTCCCTCCCACTTGCGCACGTGACCGCGCGGGGACGACGGGCCGTTGTAGCCGATCTCGTTCCAAGCGAGCGGGTGTGAGTAGTAGGTCTTGACGACCGTGATACAGAGCACGCTTTTGAAGAATCGCGCGGCGGGCATCCTCTCCCACGCCGCGCCGGGAGCATCGCCCCGCGCGACGTGCGTGAGCACCACGTCCTGCGAGAGCGGATCAAGCTCGACGAACGACTTGCCGTCGAAAAGAGCCCGCGCCGTTTCGTCAATCCCTGCAAGGCCGAGCCGCCACGCCTCGCGCTGCGGGGGCAACTCCTCGTAGCGATAACCGTCCCTCTCATCTTTAACAAGCTTCTCATCAATCCACGGTACGACCGGCACTTTCTCACCCTCGCCCCGGTCAGGCTGTGGCACGATCCGCTCGGCGACCGCCGCGAGCGTGCGCGCTTCTTCCTGAGTGAAGAAGCGGATCGGCGGGATTTCTTCCAGGCGCTTGCGTACCACTTCGCGCGTCTGGTCGTCCCAATCCGGCGACGACCATTTGTCGAGGACGTTGTAATCAGGATAGCGCGTCTGAAATGCTTGTTCTTCCACCATAGATTCCTCCGCCCGCGCGGGACGCCGCAGTAAACTCATTCGTGCGAATCTAACCAGCCGTTCGTGAATCCCGCGCGGCGCAATCCTCGGACGATATAAGGGCACTGGCGCATCAGCCGCCAGACAAACCCCGAACGGTAGTTTTCGATCATCAAAACTATCGGCCCCTGATCGAGTCCGTAGTAGCCTTTGGAAATCCAACCGTGCGTCTTCTTCTTCACGTCCGCGAAGGTCGGATTGAAGCTGCACTTGAAGCCGTATTTGCTCGTCATCTCCGGGAAAGATTCGTTGAAATGTTGGAGCGCGGGGAGCACGATCTCCGGCGCAAACGGCAGCGAGGCAATCGCCGCCCACGGGGCGATGGTGCCATCGTCCGGCCCGTAAGGGATACTGCGCGCCCTGTAGTCGTAGAAGCGGCGCTCGACGCCATCTATCTTGCGGGTCGCGGGGCCAGGGCCATCGCTCGCCGTAATGCCCCAACAACTCTCGCTGTAGCCCTTGAACTTTTTGGGGTTGCGGCTCGCATAAGCTTGCTGCACGTAAGTGGCGCGGCGGCTGTTCTCGAAATAATCAATCCCGCGCGCGCGCATAAAGTCGTCCTGTATGCCGCGAAAGTCTATCCAGACGTGCGAGAGTTGATGAACAAAGAGCGGGCCCGCGTAGAGAAATTCGTGGCCGTAAAGTTTCTTCCAGCGATAGCTCTTAGCCCATGCGGTGTAACTTTCTGTGGGCAGCGGGTGCGTCGGCGATCCCAAGCCCAGCACATAGAGCAGCAGCGCTTCGTTGTACCCTTCCCAACGAT
>JAIVJP010000063.1 GCA_020199975.1 Acidobacteriota bacterium | reverse complement strand
GTCGTCACCCTACGATAGATCGTGCCAAAATTTGGTGTCTCAACTAAGTCTCAACTAGGGGTAAAACGTGCCGTAGGTTTGAACAGTGTAAAACAGGCGGTGGGCGAAAAAGCCTGTAAAAATCAAAAAACCGCATTTGTATGCGGTATCTTGATCGATGGTTTGGTGCCGAAGGGGGGACTCGAACCCCCACGAGTTACCTCACACGCCCCTCAAACGTGCGCGTCTACCAGTTCCGCCACTTCGGCTCAAGTTATCAGACATAATCAGACATCTATTATAGCGAGTATTGTCGCGGTGAAAAATCTCTGGTGTCAGGGTCGACTCATTATTAAAACTCTTCGCCTCATTTTGGGCTAGTTGCAGGTGATACAGTCCCGGCAGGCGACCCGGAAGTTGTGGGAGCTGCGGAAGCCTCGGGAGTTGCCGTTTGAGTTGGCGAAGGCTGCGATTCAACCTCCGTTGATTGCAACACGGAATGCGAACCCGTTAGACCCGGCAAGGAGAGCATCAAAGCGATCAGCATGAAAGCTGCCGCCGCGCCGATTGTAATCTTTGCCAGAATGCTCGCTGTGCCTCGCGGACCAAACGCTGTGCTCGAAAGATTGCTCGAAAATAAATCTCCCGCACCCGACTTGCCAGGCTGCAGCAATACCACCACCACCAAAACGAAGCATGAAAGAATAAATAGTCCGTATAGAATGTAAGTTAGCAATTCAATCTCCTGGTAAATGGAAAATGGTGAATAGTGAACGGTAGATGGAATCGTGATCGTAAATTCTCGCGAGTATTGTGGGCTCATTTAGCCGTGGTCACGGTCTTTCCATTACTATTCACCATTTACTCATCCTTATAATTCACAATCTTGGCAAAGCTCTCGGCCTTCAAACTGGCGCCGCCGACTAGTGCCCCATCGATGTCCCCCTGCACCATCAGGCCGGAGATGTTTTCCGGCTTTACCGAACCACCGTAAAGTATCCGCAATGCTTCGGCAGCCGTCGCAGTGTGCCCTTCCGCGAAAACGCGCCGGATAAACGCGTGCATTTCCTGCGCTTGCTCCGGCGTCGCTGTACGTCCCGTACCGATTGCCCAAACGGGCTCGTAGGCGACGATGATACGGTCGAGGTCAAGGGCTGTCAACCCGCTGAGTCCGCCGTTTAGCTGGCCCCTGACAACGTTTTTGGCATTTCCCAGCTCTCGCTGGTCCAGTGTTTCTCCGACACACATGATAACTGTCAGGCCCGCGGAAATGGCCGCCTGACACTTTCTTCTCACCATTGCATCCGTCTCAGAATAGAACTGACGTCGCTCGGAGTGGCCGACGATGACGTAACTGGCCCCCGCGTCGCGCAGCATGAAGGCGGCTACTTCACCGGTGTGCGCCCCCTCTTCGACTTCAGTCGAACAGTTTTGCCCGGATACTCGGACGTTCGAGCCCTCCAGGCGATCCGCGACAACCTTCAGCGATGTAAAAACAGGGGCGATTATCACCTCACAATGGTTAGCGTTAGCTACCAGCGGCTTTAGAGCGAGGGCGGTATCAACCGACTCGCCCACCGTCTTGTACATCTTCCAGTTGCCAGCGATCACAGGTTTGCGCATAAATAATTTGAGCTGTGCTTTGAGCTTTGTACTTTGTACTTTGTGCTTTGAGCTTGTGCCTTGTACTTAGATCTGTCTTGGTTTTTCTCGCTCAGAAGCCATGGCCGTGAGAGATCCGAAGTCCAAAGCACAAAAAACAAAGCACAAAGTTCAAAGTTCATTTATCATTCAAAGCCGTTACGCCGGGCAGTTCTTCCCCGGCCAGAAACTCGAGCGTGGCGCCGCCCCCGGTCGAAATGTGGGTAATACGATCGGCGACTCCTGCCTGGGTAATTGCCGCGACGGAATCGCCTCCGCCTACGATCACGATCGCACCCCGATCAGCGGCCTCGGCTACTGCGTGGGCTATGGCGAGTGTGCCTTCGTTGAATGGCGGTTCCTCGAAAACACCCATGGGCCCGTTCCAGATAATCGTCCGCGCGTCGCGCAAGGCGTTTGAGAAATGGGAAACTGTCTCGACTCCGATGTCCATGCCCGCATGGCCGAGGTTAGTAAATTCTATCGGAATCGTCTTGGCGATGATCTTCTCGCCTTTCACCGGTTCATAGCTATCAACTACCTGATGGTCGGTCGGCAGCAAAAGTTCGATTCCCTTCTCTTCCGCTCGAGTCTTGACCTCGAGGGCTGTCTGGAGCATATCGTCTTCAACCAGCGACTTGCCCACGGTGAAACCCTCGGCCTTTAAGAATGTGTAGGCCATGGCGCCACCTATCAAAATCTTGTCGACTCCCCGTTCAATCAGTGCGTTAATGACGGGAATCTTGTCTGAAACTTTTGCTCCGCCCAGAATCGCCACGAACGGATGCTCCGGATTCGTGATCACTCGTCCCAGGTAATCCAACTCTTTTTGCATTAACAATCCAGCCGCGGCTTTGGTCACGTGTTTCGTGATACCCACGGTGGAAGCGTGCGCCCGATGCGCCGCCCCAAAGGCGTCACTGACATAAACGCCGTCGCAGAGACTGGCGAGCTGCTTAGAAAAGTGATCATCGTTCTGCTCCTCTTCCTTGTGAAATCGGAGATTCTCAAGTAAGAGCAAATCCCCATCTTGCAGGGCTTGCGCTCGGGACTGCGCCGCTTCGCCGATACAATCCTCCGCAAAGTCGGCACGCTTGCCAACCAGTGTTGAGAGATGTTCGGCTACTGGCTTCAAGCTGAACTTCTCCACCCGCCTACCGCTGGGCCGACCCAGATGCGAAGCCACAACCAGACGGCCACCCTGATCGATGGCATATTGGATAGTGGGAAGCGCTGCGCGAATTCGCGTGTCATCCCCAACTTTCCCCTCTTTAACAGGTACGTTGAAGTCAACGCGAATAAATACACGTTTGCTTTTTAGTTCGAGATCTTTAATGGAAAGCTTTTGCATTGCCGATTGCCAATTGCCGATTGCCAATTTTAGAGTTTTGTTCTTGGTGCTTTGTACTTCGTACTTTGTACTCTGATGAGGGTTCGGGTCCAGAATTCCGAGGCTGCTTCAATCGCTGCTAATCGGCAATTGGCAATCGGCAATTGGCAATCTTCAGAGTCCTTTGCCCGCTATGTACTTGATCAGATCGCGGACCCGGCATGAATAACCCCATTCGTTGTCGTACCAGGAGAGCACCTTTACCAGTCGGCCGCCAATTACTTTGGTGTACTCAGCGTCAACTATCGACGAGTTTGAGTTCTTCTTGAAGTCACTGGAAACCAGCGGTTCTTCGCAAAACGAAAGTATCCCGGAGAGCTCTTCATTCGCCGCATCCTTCAGAGCGCGGTTGACCTCTTCCGCCGACGTATCCCTTTCGACCTCGATCACCACATCGACCAGCGAAACATTAGGGGTTGGCACGCGCACTGAGATGCCGTCAAATTTACCTTTCAACTCGGGCAGTACAAGCGCAACGGCTTTCGCGGCTCCGGTCGAGGTCGGAATCATGGAAAGCGCGGCAGCACGAGCGCGACGCAAATCCTTGTGCGGAAAGTCGAGCAGTTGCTGATCGTTTGTGTAGGAGTGGATCGTGGTCATCTGTGCCGAACGGATACCAAATTTCTCGTTGATTACTTTAGCCACCGGGGCCAGGCAGTTGGTAGTACAGGAGGCGTTGGAGATTACATGGTGTTCGGCCGGATTGTATTTATCCTCATTCACGCCCAGCACGATCGTGATGTCTTCATTCTTAGCGGGCGCAGAGATGATCACTTTCTTTACAGTACCGCGCAGGTGTTTCTTCGCATCCTCAGCCTTTGTGAATATCCCGGTGGATTCGACTACTATCTCGGCGCCAACCGATTGCCAGTCGATGGCCGCCGGATCTCTCTGCGAAAACACGCGAAACTCTTCGCCTTCGACCTTAATTCCGTCTTCCGTTGCAGAAATATCGTGATCGAGGTTACCAAGCACGGAGTCGTACTTCAGCAGGTATGCAAGTGTTTTCGTGTCCGTAAGATCGTTAACTGCCACAAAATCGATGTCAGGGTCACCTAGAGAAGCACGAAAGATGTTTCGTCCGATCCGACCAAAACCGTTGATGCCAACCTTGACTGCCATTTCGTTAGTGACCTCCATCACGATTGTTCGAGCGGGCTCTTCTTTGAATGCGCCGGCCATTTCGGTGCGAGCGCACACGTCATCGCGTGAGATTGTATGAACTCATGCTGGACGTGCTGGGAAAAAGAGTACTCAGATTATGCGGCGTCGCTTTTACTGTCAAGCGACTGTCAGGTAAGTCTCAAGGCTATGAAGCTTGTACAATGTACATCTTTTTGAAACCTCTGTAGTTTATACAACGTAGACAAAGCTGATCCGGTGGAGTCTGTTTGGCAGCAGTCTAAGTC
>JAIVJP010000354.1 GCA_020199975.1 Acidobacteriota bacterium | reverse complement strand
GTCCTGGGTGAACGTGGCGTTAACATAAGTCGCTTTCATCTTGGCCGTCGCGAGCGTGGCGGCGAGGCCCTCGCGCTGATAGAAACCGACGCTCCCCTTAGCGATGAAGCTATCAAAGAACTGCTTTCTTTCGCGCCCATCATCTCAGCTTTGCAAATCGAGCTTTAAGGGTAAGGTGTCTACAAATAAATGAGGCGCTGTTTTCATATCATGAAACGGCGCCTCTTTTTGCTCCAAAAGTTTAGCTCAAGTAATCGCCGGTACTACTCGAATCGTAAACCTAGTTTATAGCCAAGGCATGCAGTGAATGGTAATGGGCAGCTCTCAACCTGCGCACTTCAACCCGAAGCGCGGGCGGATCGACTCAATTGATCTCCTGCGCGGCATCGTGATGGTGATCATGATGCTCGATCATACGCGCGACTTTGTACATCGCGACGTCCTGCAAGGTTTCGATCCCGCAGACCTGTCACGTACCAACGTGGTGCTTTTCTTCACCCGCTGGATTACACATCTCTGCGCGCCGGTGTTTGTATTCCTGGCGGGCACGGGCGCTTATTTGCAATTAATTCGCGGCAAGAGCAAGAGAGACTTATCGCGCTTTTTGATAACACGTGGACTCTGGCTAATTCTGCTGGAGTTTACCGTGGTGCGCATAAGCGTTTTCTTTAACGTGGACTATAGATTCTTGGGCGTCATGCAAGTGATCTGGGTTATTGGCGTCTCCATGATTCTACTGGCTGGATTGATCCACTTGCCGCTCCGCGTCGTAGCTGGCTTTGGAATTGGGATGATTGCCCTTCACAACTTGCTGGATCGTTATAAGGTGCAAGGCGGTTGGCAGGGTCCGGATAGTCCGGTTCCAGGCTATTGGGCGAAGCTCTATTTCATATTGCACCAACCGTTTGAGGCATTTCCCGTGGTCGGATTTCCCAGCCCGGTAGTGTTCGTGATTTACCCGCTAATCCCCTGGGTTGGCGTGATGGCGGCCGGCTACGCTTTCGGCGCGCTTTACCAACTGGATGACCCGCGCCGGCGGCGGATATTGCTAGTCATGGGAAGTGTAGCGACCGCGCTCTTCATCATTCTTAGGGTTATTAATCTATATGGCGATCCTTCTCACTGGTCCTCGCAGAGCTCTCCAGTATTTACCGTTCTCTCATTTCTAAACACAACGAAGTATCCGCCCTCGCTGTTGTTTCTACTGATGACCCTTGGACCGGCAATGTTCGCGTTGGCGTGGTTTCAATCGAACCAGAATGCGTCCGCAGAACCAGAACCTGTTCGACAGTCTCTGGGTGGCAAGATTCGAAATGCCTTCATTGCGTTCGGTCGCGTGCCGCTTTTCTTCTATCTCTTGCAATGGCCGACGGCCCACTTCATTTCGGTACTTGTGCACCTCGCCGCGGGCAAACCAGTTAGGTGGATGTTTGGCAGTCAGATTGGATCCTCCGGTCCGCCCCCGGGCAGTGGTTTCAACCTGGCTGTCGTCTATGGCTGCTGGATTGTGGGAGTCATCCTGCTCTACCACCTGTGTAAGTGGTTCGCGGCCGTGAAGCAGCGCCGGAAGAATTGGTGGCTGTCGTATTTGTGAGAAGTCCACCAATCAGGACAACGATAATTGTGTTCGGCCGCGCCGAAGGGTTAACGCATTCAGGGTTGCAGTGAAAACAAAAGAGTCGATGCCTGTGCCTCCCGGCGTCAGCTCCAGCCCAGGCAATACAGAGCCAAACCCATTCCAGTTATTGAATTGAGAATCGGTTCTGTTGCGAGGCACTGGTTTTTGAGACGCGGTCCACGGCCGTGACTTGCAGCACATACTGCCCCGCGGGTAAGCCCGCTAGAGAGAGATCAGCGGCGTAAGGAAGCCGATCAAGATCTACTCCTTCGGTCGCGATCTTTTTGAGTGCAGTTGTGATTACCGGCTGGTTGTCACGCAGGATTTGTACTTGAGCCGCCACGTCCGGAAGTGAGTCTGCCGGCGCTCGCGCCGCATTGTATACGAAGAAGACAAAACGGAGCACAGAATTTCGCTGATACTGACCGTCGATACTCAAGTCAACCGGCTCGGACGCTGGTTGGCCATTGCCTGGGGTATTCGTGGTAGCAGTGCCCGTATGCAACGCTCGCGTCCGAACCCTTCACCGAACTCTCGGATTTGGCAGTCATCGTCAGCCGTTCTGCGAAGCGCGCACCAGACTGGCCCCGGTCGTTAAAGAACAAGCCAAGGATTTGCACCGCCGCCTTCTGCTTGCCGTCCTCGGGACTAAACGAAAGAGACTCTCCTGCGATCTTCAATGAAGTAGAAAGCAACATTCTCTTGTCCGGCGCATGAATATAATTTAGGTTCAACGCGATCGGAATGCCGCGATCTGGATACGCGGTTCCGAGGGCCTCGCGCAACTGCACTTCCGGCGTTTTTACCGCAGGTCTTGGGTTCTTCGCCTTGCTCTCAACGGGCGCAGGCTCTCCGTCATAAAATCCCCGACGTACTCGCACTTTTAATTCCGGCTTTTCCAATAACTTCACCTCAATACGGCGAAACTTGCCTTCCTGAGCTTCCCGATCCGGCCTCCAGGCGAGCAAGTAATAAACAGAGGTTTCCTGCAGCGCGCGTGACAACCCGACTCCCAACGCGTTTGTATTAAAGACGGGTCTTCCGCCTGTGTCGCGGGCAAGTGCGTGCATTGCGTCCTGCGTGGCCTTCAACTCACCATGTGTGGACCGATCGAGTCGTCCGGTAAGATCGAAGGCGGATTCAACGCTGACATCAGATACGCTGGCGACCAGGCCGCGGGCGTCCAGGGAATAGATCACCACCCCGTTTCGCGCTGCGTCGCTGGTTATCTTTCTGATATTTGCCAGCGAATCTGAGTTGCGATGGTCCAGCAGGAAGCCGTCCGAGAAGAAAAACACAAGCTTGCGTCCGGGCAATTTGCTGGAAGACTTGACTAGCTCTTCAAGACCAGACAGCGTTTGGCGAGTGATGTTCGAGGCCTGTTGCAAAATCGTAGTCACGCGAACTCTAACCATATTTTCGGCAATATCACGAGTAATGCCGGGATTGGACCTCATTGTCTGCTCTAAGAAGTACTCGAGCACGTCCCTATCATTACTATCAATTAGGAGCGCCTGATACTCCGTCATTGCGGGACGGTCGAAATCTCGAACGGAGTAGGGACGATATTTGACCCGTTGCAGCGCAGCGCGCAGCACAGCCTTTTGATCGGAGAGCTGTTGGAGAAAACCTATCTGACCACTGGCCGAAGTGATTGCGGCTTCGTCATTCTGATTCATCTCTTTCTCGATGAAGTCAGTCATCACTTTCCGAGTCGCCGCGAGGCTACCTAGTCCAAGATGCAGGTCATCCAGATAAAAGAAAACTGTCCGACCACGATCCAGCGGCACCGCACCCAGCGGGCTGGTCTTGTTTGCAGATAAAGTTCCCCGGGCGGCCGAGAGTTGGGTTTCTTCGTTGACGCTTCCCACTGAGATCCGCTCGAAGAATTCGATCGGCTTCACCTTACCATCGATGCGCAGCTCGAAATCTTCTCGGCGCAAACCGTCGGCGAAACGCCCCTGCTTGTCGAAAACCATGACATCGGTTTGTACGAGATCAGTAAACACCCGCACAACCTCGGATTGATCCTGCGGACGCGATCCTGTTTGGCCCAGGATATTGAGCGAGAGAGTCAGAAGGCAGGTCAAGATGCGCGCTGAAGCTATCTTGATCAAACTAGTTCGGGCAGGCATGATTCGTTAACAAAGTGTGGGCAAGTCGCTGATTGGGGAGACGCCTGCTTCGAGCAGCCGGAGAGATTCTGTTTCGGTATCTAAACGATCCCGCAGCCGCCGTGGGTTGGGTAACTATGTATCAGATCCGAGTAATAGCGCAAGATAAAAACCCGCACATCTATTTATTCGTATAGTTTTCTAAGTATCTGAAGAGAATAATTTAAGCAGAATCGTCAGAGAGAACTGAGCCATAGCCAAATGACCAGCAGCCAAACTACGGTCAGCTTAGAACACGTGACCAAAAGATTTGCTGAGTTTACTGCTGTGAACGACCTTAGCTTGGCTGTCCGGGCAGGGAGAATCTATGGACTGATAGGTCCGAATGGGGCCGGGAAGACTACGACGATTCGCATGATCGTCAATATAACTGCTCCCGATTCGGGAGCTATACAACTCTTCGGGCAGCAGATGAACGCGGGGTCGCAGGACCGAATAGGTTACTTGCCCGAAGAGCGAGGCCTCTACCGGAAAATGAGAATCAGCGATCAGCTGCTTTTCTTTGCCGAGCTGAAAGACTTCAAGGGAAGGACAGCTAAGGATGCCGTTGACCGCTGGCTTGAGAGAATGAAGCTCGTTGAATGGAAGAACAAGAAGGTGGAAGCCCTCTCGAAAGGCATGCAGCAGAAGATTCAGTTTATCGCAGCGGTTATTCACGACCCCGACCTGCTGATTCTCGATGAACCATTTTCCGGACTTGATCCTATCAACATGGAACTTCTAAAAGGGATCGTACTGGAATTCAAAGCAGCTGGCAAGACCATCATCTTCTCTACCCACCTGATGGAGCTGGCTGAGAAAATTTGTGACGACATCTGTTTGATCAATCGCTCCCAGAAAGTTTTGGAAGGAAGTCTCAGAGATGTGAAGCGCAGCTTCGGGCGCACCAGCGTTGCGTTGCGCGCTGAAGGCGGAGACGGCGTTTTAGACGACAGAAGCATTGTTGCCAGTGTCAAAAGGCAGAGTGACGAAGTTGAGGCTTTGTTGGCGGAGGGTGTCGATCCGCAGATCGTGCTAAAACTATTGCTCGAATCAGGCGCGCGTATTACGAAATTTGAGCTAGTCGAACCGACCTTACACGACATCTTTATCGAAAAGTTAAGTGAAGGTACATGAAAAAACTCCTGACTATTATCAAGCGCGAATATTTAACCAGGGTGAACAGCAAAGCCTTTATCTTTTCTACCATCCTGGGGCCGATCATCATGTTGGCGTTCATGGTTGTACCTGTGTTGATTGCCATGATGGAGACCGGCGAAGTCACGCGCCTCGCCATCGTGGACCAGACAGGGAGAATCTTCGATCGCGTGCGGGACTCCATTATTAATGAAGCCAGCGAGGGATCTGACCCATCCTTGCCCGGCGGCCTGCCAATGGACATGAGTCAGAGTCCTGAGGAACGAGCGCGTCAGGCGGGCATGGCGATGAAGGGAGATATCAAAATCGAGAAAGTTGCGCCAGCCGGCCGCCCTCTCGAAGACCTCAAGCGTGAGCTGAATGAACGCGTGCGCCGGAAAGAACTGGATGGCTACATTGTGATTCCGCCCGATGTGTTGACTGGAAAGAAGGCAGAGTACTATGGACGCAACGTGGGTGATTTTATGAACTCCATCCAAATTGAAGAGGGCCTGAGCCGTGCCGTGAATGAGCAGCGCCTGGCGGACACGGGTGTAGATCAGAACCTCCTGCGCGAAATGTCGAAGCGCGTGACCTTGGATACGTTCAAGGTCAGTGAGGAGACTGAAGAACAGGATTCGGGTGAGGCTTTCTTCCTGGTGCTCGGCGTCGGCTTACTGATTTTCATCATGATACTGATGTACGGCGGTACTGTTCTTTCGGCCGTTATGGAAGAGAAAGAGACTCGCATTGCTGAGATCCTATTCTCTTCTGTGCGCCCGTTTCCGCTTATGCTTGGTAAACTTGTCGGAGTTTCCCTGGTCGCGCTCACGCAGTTTGCCATCTGGGGACTTCTTATTGGAGGACTCTCGATCTACGGCGTTGCCACCTTGAAAGGTCAGGGCATGGATCTGCAAATACCGTCCGTTTCCGCTGCTAACGTCGTCTATTTCGTACTCTTCTTCCTAATCGGCTTCTTCATGTACGCCAGCATTTATGCAGTTATCGGGTCGATCGTGAGGACTTATGACGAAAGCCAGGGCTTTCTGCTGGTGGCGATTGTGCCGCTCATTCTTTCCTTTTACCTGGTGTTTCCGGTGGTGCGCAGCCCCGAGTCAACCATTGCCTTCTGGGCCTCAATCTTCCCTCTTTCATCTCCGGTGATAATGCCGGTGCGCATCATCTCCCAGACGCTGCCGTTCTGGCAGATCGGGCTGTCACTATTGATTGGTTTCGGCACGGTTATCTTGCTCACCTGGCTGGCCGCGCGAATTTATCGCATTGGGATGTTGATGTATGGCAAGCGCGCCACAATTCCGGAAGTTTGGCGCTGGGTGAGAGAAAGCTAGGAGCAGGAGGCAGGAGCAGGAGGCAGGAGCAGGAGGCAGGAGCAGGAGGCAGCGAAGACCTTCGATCTTTGCACTAAATCGCCTTCCGGCACTGGCTCCTGCCGTCTGCCTTCTGCCGACTGATTACATGGCCATCGAGATCGAAAAAAAGTATCGCCTCACAAACAAGCAGCGTGAATATGTGCGACGCCGCCTGCCTGAAATTGGCGCCAAATTGCAGGGTGAGGAATTCGAGGAAAACACGTTGTATGGGGGCAAAGGTCTGGCAGTGGGCCGAAGCGTATTGCGCCTGCGCCGC
>JAIVJP010000062.1 GCA_020199975.1 Acidobacteriota bacterium | reverse complement strand
CACTTCATCAAACTGCAAACCGAGTCGATCAAGTCGCGCGCGGAGAATTTTGGCGCCGACCTGGGCCTTTTCGTACGCATCCGGCCAAGAGTAAACGAGCGTACCAATAGCCTTGAATCCGGCCGAGTAGCTGATCGAAACCTTGAGAAACTCGGTCGCCGGCCGACCTTTGACGCCGTAAACGCGGACCCGATTGGGTCCGGCGTCTTCGAGCTGGATGGTTGTGAAATCGGCTACGCAATCCGGGGTGATGTATTCGTGCGGGTCGCCCATCTCGTAGACCAGTTGCTCCTTTATAGAAGGGATAGTCACGCAGCCGCCCGTGCCTTCGTGCTTGGTGATAACAAAAGTGCCATCAGGTGCCGCATCTGCGATCGGGAAACCGACATTTGCGAGATCTGGAATACTGCGCCAATCGTACTGACAATTGCCGCCAGAAGCTTGCGCACCGCATTCAATGATATGTCCGGCGATTGTTCCTGCGGCCAGCCTGTCCCAGTCATCAGGCACCCAGCCAAACTCGTGGATCATCGGCGCGAGGGTTAGACCTGTGTCAGTCGCTCGGCCGGTAATGACGACCCGGGCACCGCCGTTCAGTGCCTCCACCATTGGCCAAGCGCCAAGATAGGCGTTTGCGCTTTGAATTCGATCACGCACAGTCGCCAGCAGCTCATTGGTGTCCATGTTGCGCAACTCGATTCCCCGACCCAGTAGTTCATCGAGCCTGGGCATGATGTCGTCGCCAGTTACTATTCCGACACGTAGTTTGCCGGCAAGCCCCAACTCCCTGGCAACTTCACGCACAGCATCGGCGCAACCTTCAACGTTTACGCCCCCGGCGTTTGCCGTAACTCGAATATTTCGTTCGACGCACGCCGGCAGTATTTGTTTCATCAGGGGAATGAAATCCTTCGCGTAGCCGGCGTTAGGATCTCGCGAGCGTTGCTTTTGCATGATCGACATCGTCACTTCCGCGAGATAGTCGAGCATTAGATAGTCGATCGGCCCACCTTCAACCTGGCGTACGGGTGCATCAAGCAGATCGCCCCAGAACCCCTGCCCGGCAGCAATGCGAATCCTCTCTTTCATTTCGAACTATGTCAGAACCAGAAACGTTGCGACCGGCTTAGGCGCGGCTATTATCACCTCCGCGATTATCGTCGCGATCGCTAACCGACCTCGGTCCTGACAAAACGACGGTCCCTGCACTCTTGTTGTTATGGTCTAAATGGTGAGGCCGAGAAGTTCAGCCGTTGGACTCTAATCCTTTTTTTGATGCAATGCGGGGGACGCACGCTCCCGGGCGCACGTCACCCGCAACTGAGTCCTGCCTGCGCCTGAGCCGGAATATCGCCAGGGTCACAGACAGGCGGAATGCATTTTTTCTAGTCCCGGTTCACAGCGACAACCTTTAAGGTGTCGGACTCGGGCTGGCGTTAGCGTTCGGGTCGGGCTCACCTATCATATTCGCGTTAGTATTCGCATTCGTATTCTCGTTCGCGTTCATACTAACGTTAGCATTCATGTTTCGGCCGCCACGACGACCCCGGGTTCCACGCGAGACTAGACGCGTGGAGCGGAATGAGCAAACATGTTTGGCCCCGGGCACAGTTGTAAGCGTTAGGCGATCACCACTTTTGCGCGCTCTTAGCGAGATTATGATTGGCGCGGTGGTGGCCGCTCCTGGTGTAGTCGCTGTCGTGTCGCCAAATTGCATTGCTACAGCGGTGTAGCCCCGAGTAGTAGAAGCGACGATGCGTCCGGACTTGCCATCAGAAAGCGTAAACTGGTTTCCGGTAATCGTCAGGGTGGTCTCGCCGGTAACTCCCGCAGGTTCGCAAGTAAAGGTGCCGGTGTAAGTACCAGAGAGATCGGTTTGCTCACTCTGCACATTCGCCGCTGTCGCAGGGTCCTGTTGCCGCTTGGCTAACGCAAGCCCTGCAGCAACGCAGAGCAACATCGCTGTTGCTAACAAAATGATCGAACGAAAGTTTCTCTTGCTCATGGATTTCTCCCTTCCGTTTATTCGTTCGGGCGCACTAATGAACATCGCACCGACGTTTGGCTAACAATTTTTGGGGGATCTAGCAGGGCATCTTAACAGGATCATGTGAAACTTGTACCACTGGATAGTCAAAACCTCAACTTCAGCTTGCTTAACTGCTCGCTCGGCTCGCCCGATAGCTGTTAACTCATACCAACACGGGCGGCAGGACAAACGGCCCAATGTGGGGCCCTGAGTAGTTCAAGCTCGTACAAAGCGCGAGTTCCAACGCCTCGCGCGTGGATTCCGGGGTAATCACTGCATCGACAAACCCGCGCGCCGCAGCATATTTCGCATCCAGTTCCATCTCGTAAGTCTCGCGCACCTGGTCCATCTCAGCCTCAAGCTCCTCGCCGGGTTCTTCTTTGTTATTCTTCAACTTGTCGAGCTGGCTGCCAAACACCGCTTGCACAGCCGAGTCGCCTTCCATAACGCCCATACGTCCGGTTGGCCAACTGAAAATAAAGTCTGGATCGAACCCTTGCCCCGCCATCGCATAGTAGCCGGCACCGGAGGCATGGTTTACTGTCAGCACGATCTTCGGCACCAAAGCGGTTGCCATAGCTTCAACAAAGCGCGCGCCCGCGCGAATTATTCCCGAGTGCTCTGCTTCGGGGCCCACCATGAAACCGGAAACATCCTGGATAAAGAGCAAAGGAGTCTGGCGCCGGTTGCACGTTTCGATAAAGTAGGCCACCTTCTCGGCGGACTCCGTATAAATAATTCCGCCAAAGCGCGGCGGGCCGCCGCCTAACGCTCGAAGCATGCCGCGGTTGTTGGCGATCACACCCACCTGAATGCCACACACGCGCGCATGCCCCGTGATCATCTCCTTCGCATAGTCGGCTTGAAACTCGTCCAGATGCGCGCCATCCAGTAGGCAGTCAAGAAGGTGACGGGCGTTGTAGGGCTGCTTGTGATCCTCCGGAATGATGTTGTACAGATCAGAAATGGGCCGCGCCGCCTCCACACTCGGCAGGATGGGAACTACGCTCGAGGGTTTCACCGGTAACTCCGAAACAAACTCGCGAATTTTAGCGAGACAGGCTTTGTCGTCCGCGACGCGATAGTGGGCAACGCCTGACAATTCATTGTGTGCTCGGGCGCCTCCGAGTGTTTCGTTGTCGATGGTTTGACCGGTTGCTCCTTTTACCAGATTCGCTCCACCCAGACCCATGAACGATGTGCCTTCAACCATCACGATGACATCTGACAAGGCGGGCAAGTATGCGCCGCCGGCGATGCATGGTCCCATCACAGCAGAAATCTGCGGAATCTTCAGATACCGACGCATGAGGGAGTTGTAATAGAAGATTCGCGACGCGCCATACTGACCTGGGAATACTCCGCCTTGATGCGGCAAATTCACGCCCGCGGAATCGACCAGGTAGATAATTGGTACGTGCGAGCGCATAGCGATCTCCTGCGCGCGCAGAATCTTTTTTATGGTTTCCGGCCACCATGAGCCTGCTTTCACAGTTGCATCGTTGGCCACAACTACAACTTCTCTATCCTCGATCCGACCGACAACCGTAACTACACCGGCGCCTGGAGCGCCGCCGTCGTACTGATCATAAGCGACCAGCAGGCCGATCTCCTGCACGTATGTGTCTTTGTCGAGCAAAAGATCGATGCGCTCGCGCGCGGTGAGCTTCCCTTGCTGATGCTGCCGCTCGATCTTCTCTGGCCCGCCACCGAGCCGCAGCTTCGCGACTAGCTGCTTCAACTCAGCCGTCAATTCTCTTAAGCGCTTATTGGTTTTTTTTGCCGCGGAGCTTTTTGAGGACTCTTTAACTGAGTATTCGTTGGCGCTGCGTTTCACGGGTTAAGGTTCACGGCTAATAATTTTAGATGCCGCCCAAAGTAACATGAGGAGAGAGACTGTGACAATTGGCGAGGTAAGGTGGGCTTTCTTTGCAGTGCGCCGGCAGAGCGAAGCGGCGACGGCGCTTTGGTTTCGCTTCTAGCTCGGCTCATCCCAAGCGGTTTCGCACTGCGTTTGCCACCGCACTGCTATGTCTCTCCAAAAGTTTGTGCGGCGCCGCTCAAAGCCCTCCCTATCAGTCGGACTGCCGCCCCGAAAATACAAAAGAGGCCACCGCTTTGCGCGGTAGCCTCTCTTGAAACCTAATCGTCTGAACCGATCAACCCTGATTACGGTCTTCGATTGGTATTGCTGTTCGCGTTCCGGTTGTTGCTGTTGGTAGACCTCACACCGGCCGTGTTGGCGTTACCGTTGTCATTAGTTAACACTGCGGTGTTTGACGAAACCGTCTTGCTGTTCGTGTTTGCCGGAATGTTTGCGTTAGCGTCAACCACGCCTTCGCGTGGTGGATTGCCTGCAGCATTGCTGTTGTTGGCATTCGCACTGCCGTTGGTGTTGCTCTCCGCACCGCTGCAC
>JAIVJP010000061.1:4293-8751 GCA_020199975.1 Acidobacteriota bacterium | reverse complement strand
GAGCAAGACGTTGCCGTGAGTTGGGCCGCCACCTTCATCGGTCACGATGTTGACTACACCGCCGATGGCGTTTGTGCCGTAGAGCGAAGATCCTGATCCGCGAAGAACTTCAACGCGGTCAAGATTGGTAACAAGAAAGTCGCTCAAAAACGCCGATGCATCGCCAGTGGTAGCATCGCGAAAACGAATCCCATCAATTAACACCGCCGTATCTTGATTGCGCAATCCGCGCGCTTTGATAGAAACGAGCCTGCCAGGGCCCCCGAGTTGCTGAACGCGCAATCCCGGCACAGTGCGCAATGCGTCGGTGACCGCAGATTCATCGCGCTCCTCTATCTCGCGCTGCCCCACGACCGAGACAGCTTTGGAGACTTCATCAACCGGTTGCGCCGTACCTTGCGCGGTGACGATGACTTGCTCACTAACACCCGCAAGCGGTAATGAAATATCAAGCGTCGCCACCGTGTTGCGCTCAAGGCGCAAAACTTGAGCGGCTGCGCGCGCGAAGCCCTCTGCACCAGCTTCGATCAAATACTCGCCCGGCGGGAGTTCTGCGAAACGATATGTGCCCGTCTCATCGGTGAGCGCCTTGATGCGAACTCGGTTGTCGCGCGTGTAGAGGGTGACGGCCGCCTGGGGTACAATCGCGCCTTGCGGGTCTGAGACACGCACGGTAATTCCCGTCCCTGCCGCGCTGTTTTGCGCGAACGTCGCATTTGAAAAAGAACTGAAGAGAAACAACAGAGCTAAAATGCTCAATGGCTTGTTCTTGAAATGAAATTGTTTCGTTCGATTGTTTTGTGTCTTCATTTGTAGAGTCTCCTGCCCGTCGCAGTGCGAGCTTTACGAAAAAGCAGCGGCGTGGTCTCCTGACTCGCGACTCAGCTCTGGCGAGCCTTCCCATTCTTTTGGAACAGTGGCTAGAGCGTGCCAGAGCGTCTTCGTCGCCTACAGTTGCGCGGGCAGTGGCGGATTTTGACCGCCTTCCCTTGAGCCGTCGCTCGGGTAGATTGAGAGAAAGAGCAGGCAAGATGCCTGCGCTCCCAGGTTGTTCCCAGGTTACCTGGGTTACCGGCGCGCTTCGTGCGCCGGAGTGATGCGTGGCGCACCCGAAAGAGGGTGCGCGTCCACTAAAATCTTGATCTCCAAAACCTCGCTTAAGAGATCCTCGGTCAAAACCTCGCTGGGCGAGCCGGTGGCGATCATGTGCCCGCTTTTCAACAGCACAATGCGATTGGCAAACTGCGCGGCGAGATTAATGTCATGCGTAACGATGACTGCCGCCGTCACGCGCTCGTCACAATGCGCTCGCACAAGCTTGAGCATCGAAGCCTGATGCGCGAGGTCAAGGTTGGCCGTCGGCTCGTCAAGCAAAAGAATTCCGGCTTCGGTCGCAAGCGCGCGCGCCAAAACTACGCGTTGACGCTCGCCTCCTGATAACTCGTTCATCAGACGCGCGCTGAAATTTTCTAATTCAGTCTCCCGCAGCACTTCGAAGGCGATCTCCAGATCGCGTTCGGATTCCCAGCCCCACGCGCCAGGGCCAGCCCAGGCGTATCGGCCACCTAGCAGATACTCCAACACAGAAACTGGAAAGGCCAATAACGCTTCCTGCGTAACCACTGCAATGCGCCTGCCGATAGCTCTGCGCGCGTAGGAGTTAAGTGGCTTTCCGTCCAGGAAGATCTCCCCTCGCGAAGGCTGAATCGCGCCATTCAATGCGCGCAACAATGACGATTTGCCGGCGCCGTTTGCACCGACGATGGCCGTCATATCTCCCGGGGAAACACTCAACGAAACATTTGCGACAGCCTGTCGCGTACCGTAATTGATGCTTACATTTCGGGCTTCCAGCATGTCTAAGCGGGTCCTTACGATTGTCTAGGGGTGGCGCGTTTTCCAGAGCCTCGTGCGCCACAGGAGTACGTTCAAATAGATACCCGACAACGCTGACAAACAAGCCAGGGCCGAAACTGCGACGAGCAGTGGAACCTGCCAGCTTCCCGCAAAAAAGTAGAAATGTGCCTGGCGAAAATACCTGGTTAAAATGGCTGGCGGCGGGGTCTTCATCACTTCTCCCGTCTCTGCGTTAATCAGCACTGAATCCACGCCCATGCCTCCAACAGCTTGATAAACCGGACGACCTTCGCGCATCAGCAGAGTCAAAGCAGTCGTCGGCAGTTTTCTTCCAGCGAACTCATCGGCACGTTGCAGAGCCTCTGCTGGAGTAATTTGCACACGACCTCGTGCAATGCTTTCAATCTTGCCGCCATCTACCGCATTGGGCCACGCGTACAGCAATCCGCTTGACGCCCATGCCAACAGCGGAACGGCTATGATCAATCCCAGCCAGATATGCGTGCGGTAGATAAAAGATCTCATAGAACTTGGATGTCCGGCGGCAGCGCTCACTTCTAGAAACGTCTGGTCTCAACGAGGCCTGGTTAACAACTCGCGCTAGCGTCGCTTCAGCAAGTAAATAAACAACGGCGCGCCAATCAACGCCGTGATCGCGCCGACGGGAAGTTCGCGAGGCGCAATCACAGTGCGCGCCAGAGTGTCCGCGACAACAACAAACGATGCGCCTGCAAGCGCCGCCGCCGGAATCGTCAAACGGTTATCGCCACTCGTGGACATGCGTACTAAATGCGGGACGACGAGGCCGACGTAGCCGACCGAACCGCTCAACGCAACGGAGACGCCGACAAGCAGACTGGCCGCCAGAAAAACTTGTAAACGCACACGTTCAACCTCAACCCCGAGATCAAAAGCGTCGCGCTCGCCAAGCATTAGCAGATTCAACGGACGCGCTTTGAATGTCAGCCCGGCGACCCCGGCAATTGTTGAAGCTGCAGCAATCCAGAGCGAGCCGGATGCGGCTTGGGAAAGATCACCGAGCAACCAAAAAGTAAACGAACGTATGCGCGTTGCATCCATCAGCGTGGTGATGAAAACGATCACCGAAGATTGAAACGTCGTGACGATCACACCGGCCAAAATTAATCTCTCCGGCGATGCTCCTGCGCGACCGCGCGCCAAACGATAAACGAGGAAGGTTGCGCCGAGTGCGCCCGCGAATGCCATCACTGGACGAGTCCACTCATTCGCGCCGAAGAACACGAGCGCAACCATCGTTCCAACCGCAGCGCCATTTGAAATGCCCAGCAGATAAGGCTCGGCGAGCGCGTTGCGCAGAAGTGCCTGATAGCTGGCACCCGCCGCCGCTAGTGATGCACCGACCGACGCCGCGAGCAAAATGCGAGGCAAGCGTATGTCAAATAGAATTGCGCGTTGCGTGGACGTCAGGGCGCCAGAGCTGGCTCCTCCCGTGAAAAGCGCGCGGAGCGCATCAACGACGGGCAGGCGCTCACTGCCTAGAGTCGCCGCGATGATGACAATGAAGATCAGCATGACGGTGAGGGCGCCGCAAACGATGAGCGTTTTCCGCAACGTCGCACGCGCACTATGATCCAGCAACACCGCATTACGACTGATAGTTGGGGCTTCGTTTTTCAAGCTGTTGCTCACTTAAAAGCTTCCGGATGAAGCGCGTGGGCCATCTGCTCCAAACCGTCGACAAGCCGAGGCCCGGGACGTGTTAAGAGATCGCCATCGATTAAATAAACACGTCCGTTCTGTACGGCAGGAGAATTTCTAAGCGCCACCGCCACCTTCGTATTCGCCGCCGCTCCCATCGCGTCTCCTGAAAGCATGACTACAGCTTCGGGGCGCGACGCGAGCGCCCTCTCATCACTCAATCGTGGCCATGCCTCCTGAACGTCCGAAGTCACGGAATGTCCGCCGGCACGCTCGATCAAATTCGTCACGAACGAGCTCCTTCCGGCTGTATAGAGGGGCTGCCCGGACAATTGAAAAAAAACGGATACGGGCGCGAGCCCGGCTACAGCGCGATCAACTGTTTCAGATCTCGCACGCAACTGCTTCACTAGTTCGGAAGCAGCAGCAGACTCATCCAAGAGATCGCCGACGCTTAAGATTGAGCGAAACACACCTTCCAGGTCACTAGGGTCTGTCACAAAGACGGCGATATCATGCTCATTTAACTGCTTTGTAAAAGCTTCCAACTGAGAGGCTGTTGTGACCAGGACAAGCTGTGGTCGGAGGGCCAGTATTCGCTCAATGCTAGGTTGGAGCGTATTGCCAACCTTCGGCACTTTCTTTGCCGCTTCCGGATAATCGCAAAATGTAGTATTGCCAACCAGCCGATCGCCGGCGCCTACTGCATAAGCAATTTCCGTCAGATTTGGGGCCAGCGATATGAATCGTTCAATCTTCGCCGGAACGGTGACGCTTCTTCCGGCCTCGTCAATGACTTGTCTCGCTTCATGCGTTTCGGTAGTTGGGGTTGGCTTTTGGCCCGAACAACCGAGCAGAGCAAAAGCACACAGGACCGACACCGTCGTCGCGATTGACCTTAAACCTAGGTGTGTTGAGGGT
>JAIVJP010000061.1:0-4246 GCA_020199975.1 Acidobacteriota bacterium | reverse complement strand
AATGGGCCCGGAATCCGTGCGACCTGAACACCCTTACGCGAGGTGTTCAAAAGGCTGCAAAGTTACATCGGCAGGTCTCCTGGCTTAGAGCAGTTGCCGTCGAAGCCTCACGAGAGGCTTTGGCGGCAATTCTCATCACAGTGGCGCGACCGCGCGGGATTCACACCCGCTTCCCTATTCTCCCCGCAATGGGGGCACCCTGACACTTTGATCTAAGAAAGAACAATGACATCCGTTTAACTGCGGCCGGACAGTATCACGCTGATCTCTGGAGTGTCAAACTAGTCAAATCCTCGGTAGTGGCTCAGTTTGAGCCTGAGGTCAGATTCAATGTGTTTTCGAATCCCGAAGGGATTTAAGTCAATAGCCGTTGGCGAGCGTTTGCGACGCCCACGGGATCGGTGAGGAAGGTTCCTGACCCTGAATGGGTCAAACGACTCCTAAGAAATGACCGTCGTCAGTGTCGTATCAGATGGTTGCGAGCCGCTGAACTGTGTCCGGATAACGCTTGACGAGATTGATCAGCAGTGCGGCTTACGCATTCGGTTTGGCGCGACCCTGCTCCCAGTTTTCCAGCGTGCGCACGTTGGTTCGAAGATAGGCGGCAAACAGGACGCGAAATCTTCAGCTCTTTGCGAACGCGAAGCAGTTCCTGCGGCGTGACTACCGGAGGCGCCTTGTACTCGACCGCATGCGTACGCAGGGTCCGCTTGCCTTGCCGGCCTTCGGCGAGAGCCGCCATGCCTTCGCTCAATTCAGCGAACAGGTCACGTTTGGTGGCGCGCTTCGTTTTGGCTTTGACAGGTCTCTTCATTTTCTCCTTTCTTCGAGTTCGGCTTTGATTATTGCCGTGAGAGCCTTGCGTTGCCCGGGCGTCAGGTCGGCCCTTGTCATACGCCGTGAACAGCCAGAACTGCAGTCCGACCTCTCACCAATCAGGCAAACTCGCCGAAGACAGTCTTCAGTAGCCTGATTACACGCAAGCTACGTATATACGCAAGTTGCGTATAGCCTCTGGATACGACCTGAAATACCATCCAGGGCCGATTCTAGCTCGGCTAACAACCGTATCGAAAGAAACGGCAACGCGATTCGCGGCCGCGGGTGAAGCCGCTTGATCGTTTCGAAGATCTAAGGCCACCGCCCCAACGTCCGTAAAGTTGATCGTCGAGTGAACCTCCCGTAAGATTCTTCAATCATGACCGAGGAACAATTTAGCGAATGATAAAGACCGTCGAATGGACAAACGAAGGTGTGCGCATGATCGACCAGCGTCTGTTGCCAACGGAAGAGAAGTACCTAACTCTGAGATCGTATGAAGAAGTCGCGGAAGCGATCAAGAAGATGGTCGTTCGTGGGGCTCCGGCGATTGGTGTATCGGCCGCTTTCGGGCTAGCGCTTGGCGCCAAGCAGTCAGTCGGAACTTCTGTAGCTGATCTCGAGGATGATTTTGGTTACATGTGCGAGGTAATGAGCAAAACGCGTCCTACCGCTGTTAATTTATTTTGGGCCATTGAACGAATGCGCGCAGCATTTAATCGGGAGAAAGCGCGCACTCAGAATACGGAGGAGATTAAGGCGAATCTGGTGACCGAAGCGCTCAACATTTTCCAAGAGGATATAGAGTCTAATCGCTCGATAGGCCATTTTGGCGCGCCTCTAATTCCCGAGGGAGCGACGGTGCTGACCCACTGTAACGCGGGCGCGCTGGCAACCGCAGGAGACTACGGCACCGCCCTGGGCGTGGTCCGGGCCGCGCGCGACGCCGGAAAACGAGTCGCCGTTATCGCTGATGAGACGCGACCGTTTCTACAGGGTTTGCGATTGACCGCCTGGGAATTGGCAAAAGACGAGATACCAGTTACGGTGATCACAGATGGTATGGCCGGGCATGTGATGAAGGGTGGAAAAGTAGACTGTGTCGTTGTGGGCGCCGACCGCATCGCCGCGAACGGAGATACTGCCAACAAGATCGGCACTTACATGGTTGCTGTCCTAGCCAAAGAAAACAACGTCCCCTTCTACGTAGCCGCGCCGATTACTACGCTCGATTTGTCACTTTCCTCCGGTGATCAAATCCCGATTGAAGAACGCGACACCCGTGAAGTTACGCACATCGGCAGTCATCAGCTCGGTCCGGATGGTGTAGCTGTTCAAAATCCGGCATTTGACGTCACCCCGAATGAATTTATTGCAGCTATTATTACCGATCGTGGCGTGGCGCGAGCGCCTTACGTGGCGAGCCTGAAAGCTTTGGCGGGAGCGAAGAAGGTGGGGGTCTAACGTCTAGCAGCTTGCCGGCATTCTTCCGTTCATCACGCAGCGAAACGGCTCTGCTTCCACCAGTCGATTGTTAGTTGCAGGCCCTCACGTAGGCCCACACGAGGTTCAAAGCCGAGGAACTTACGAGCGCGGGAAATATCCGCGAGACTGTGGACCACATCCCCGGCGCGAGGCCTTTGATAGTCTGCCTTCACATGCTCCCTTCCTGTTAAGACTTTGATCTCCTGCAGCAGTTCATTCAACGTAATTCGCTGACCAGTAGCGATATTGATAACTGATCCCAGCCCTTTATTAGTTTCGGCCGCCGTAAGATTCGCTTCAACGATATTGTCGATATAAGTGAAATCACGAGAATGCTCACCATCGCCGTATATCACCGGCTGTTGGCCCTGCAGGAGTGCGCTGATGAAGCGGGAAATTACGCCGGAATATTGTGAACTGGGGTCCTGTCGCGGACCGAAAACGTTGAAGTACCGGAGTGATAAAGTTTCTAGGTTATAGACTCGCGTAAAAACCTGGCAGTAGTACTCGCCAACCAACTTAGCAACCGCGTAGGGTGATAAAGGATCCGGCAACATATCTTCCCGTTTGGGAAGAGTTGGCTGGTCACCGTAAGCGGAACTGGATGCAGCGTAGATTACGCGCCTGACCTTCTTTTCTCTGGACGCAAGCAGCAGGGAGAAAGTCGAATCGACCGAGGCGATATGAGTTTGGCGCGGGTTTTCAACCGATCGCGGCACCGAAGGAATTGCAGCTTCGTGAAAAACTAGCTCGACGTCTTCAAGTGCGCGAAGGAGGGCACTCTCGTCCGCAACACTAGCTTTGACAAAATCAATGTCGCCGCCAATTTCGTTGAGGTTCTCAAGGTAACCGGTCGACAGATCGTCAATAATCCGAACCCGCGCGCCGCTGGACGCGAGCGCAGATGCGATATTCGAACCGATGAAACCGGCACCGCCGGTTACCAACGCTGTCCCTGAGAGTCCCATTGCAGCAAACCACAAACAGACGCTTGTCGAGATTCTAAATCATTTTCCTGACCAGCCTATCTACCGACTCCCACGTAATCGAATCCAAGTTCACGCATGTCGGCCGGCTGGTAGATATTTCGTAAATCGGCAACCTTTGGGCTCTTCATCAGATCCCGAATCCGGCTCATGTCCAACGCCCTAAATTGATTCCATTCTGTTATGAACACCAGCGCATCTGCGTCCTTAACTGCTTCATACTCATCGGCCGCGTATTCGATCTGCGGGAGGAGTTGGGCCGCTTCAGTCATCGCCACCGGATCGTAGGCGCGCACGTTCGCCCCCCGCTCCAACAAACCGCGGATAATCTCAGCTGAGGGAGCTTCTCTCATGTCGTCCGTTTCCGGCTTAAATGCCAGCCCTAAAACTGCCACAGTTTTTCCTTTGAGGTCGCCTATCAGCTTTTCGATCTTCGGCAACATTGCTTTCCGTTGCCGCTGATTCACTTCGATAACCGCATCAACAACCAGGGAGTCGCACCCAAACTTTTGGGCCACCGAAGCGAGCGCGCGGGTGTCCTTGGGAAAACAAGATCCCCCAAAACCGGGACCCGGGTGGAGAAACTTGCTGCCGATACGTTGGTCCATTCCCATGGCTCGAGCCACGTCGTGAACGTCACAGCCAATCTTTTCACACAATGCGGCAATCTCGTTTATGAAAGATATCTTGGTGGCTAAGAACGCGTTGGCCGCATACTTCGTCAGTTCCGCGGCCTCTAGTGACGTCACGACGAAAGGTGCTTCAATCAGGTAGAGAGGGCGGTAAAGGTCGCGCATGATGGCAACGGCCTCTTCATCTGCGCTTCCGATTACCACGCGGTCCGGCCGCATAAAATCATTTATCGCAGCACCCTCACGAAGGAATTCCGGATTGGAAACCACGCCAAAGTTTACGCGTGGGTTCTGATTCTCGCGGATAAGAAGGCGAATATGCTC
>JAIVJP010000353.1 GCA_020199975.1 Acidobacteriota bacterium | reverse complement strand
ACGAGACTGACCGCAATGTCGCCTGAGCCAAGATTGACGTTTAGGGTCCATGTACCCGTGGCCGCGCCGGCCGGCGCACCGCCCGCCTCTGGTCGCAAGTCAATGGAACGACCGTCGATAAACACATAAGAAATCCTGTGATTGCGATCAAAGAGATCTCCTTGCGTGATCGTAAGGGTGGCAATCTTGCCGGCTTCAATTGTGCCGAGTCGATCGGCAACACCCAGAATCTGTGCTGGCCAAATCGTCAAGGCGCGCAGGGCGTCGTCGCGAGAGAGGCCATTCTCGATGGCGCGGATCAGGTTGGCCGAGAAGTCGGCCATGTTTGTCAGCGCGCCGGATTGAAAGGCAAACGGAACACGTGCGGCCACCAGCTTTGCGGCTGTCTTCGGCGCTTCAACTCGTTCGCGCAAGACTCTAATGGGTTCCGCATCAGCTTCAGGCAAGGCGGCCGTGGTGCGTCGCGGGAAATTGAGTGAGAGTAGGACTGGGACTTTGCTTTCGCGGAGACGATCCGCAACTTTTCCTGCCTCCAGGCCTCCGGCGATAATGGGTCGCAGTTTGAACTCCTGAGCGAGATCCAACGCTCGAGCAATCTCGCGCTCGCGATCCGCGTACATTACAACCGGCATGGTGCCGTCGAGCACTGGGAGCAAGGCCGCCAGGGACCGGTCCTGGTTCGGACGCCGCATTCCACGCGGTGAACGTTCGTAGGTTTGCTGCGCCTGATTATAGCGCTGAGCATCGAGCAGCATCTGACGTAACGAGGCAAAGACACCCATCAGCGAGTTGGGATAAGTGCCCGTGCGTAAGGGTGTGAAACCGACGTGCAGCGCCACAGGGGAGCGCACAATCATCTGCTGCGGCGTGTCACCGGCGAGATTGATCAGGGCAGACTGGCCCATCCAGATCCCCTGGCGCGGCGCAGTTAATGCAGTTGTGATTCCAGCGTTGCGTGCGGCTTCGATCTGCTCGCCGCCGGGCTTGATAAAGTCCTCGGCCAGCACTTCCGGCTGCAAGCCGGGAGGTTGCGTTGAGTTGAGTGCGCTGATGGCGCTTGTTTGTGGCCGCAACTGGCCGAAACCAGCGCCCGCGACACTGGGTGACGGCGTTGGAGTCGGTGAAGGTTGTGGCGCCCCGAGTGCGGTGCTGGAATCGATTAGCCCTGGATAAACGGTTAGACCGGTGCCATCGATCACGCGCGCGTCGGCGGGAGCGGTAACGTTCGCACCCACAGCGGCGATCAAGCCATCGCGAATTACCACAGTGCTATGCTCAATTACTGGTCCAGCTACGGTGACGACTCGCGCGTTGGTAATGGCGTACGTATCAATCGCGCTGCGCTGAGCAGTAACGAAGTTAGGCGTTGGAATAACAACGAAAGCAGAAGCGACCAGGGCGACAAGAATCTGCAAACGGATGGCTGGCATAGGCATCCAATCCTCATCAAGGTGATTTGCGGCGCGTGTTCGCTGGCGAGAAGAGCGCCGGCGAGCCCCTGTGTTTGAAAGAGTGGCGAAAGCTTAGCTTAGAAAGGCCT
The DNA here is from genome assembly GCA_020199975.1 of Acidobacteriota bacterium. Lineage (GTDB taxonomy): Bacteria > Acidobacteriota > Blastocatellia > Pyrinomonadales > Pyrinomonadaceae > PSRF01. The sequence continues at coordinate 2,920 of JAIVJP010000353.1, read as the reverse complement.
TAACAGTAAACCGCTGCGCGGAATTCATTTAATGCGCGCTGGTGTTACGCGGTGCCCCAGCAGGAGGTTTCAGCGGGATAAGGAAAGAGAAAACTCAAGGGACAAAGGCCAGTTCAAACAGGCCGACTGTCCCTGAGCTCTTAGAATTGAAGAGACAGTTCTACTTGTCTGACAGAAGGCTTCTCGATGCGGACTATTAGAGGGCGTCTGGCCCCGGTCTTTCAAGGCCGGGAAAGCGAAGGTTAAGAGCCCTCGCGTCAGCGACGACCGAACGGCCATTCAAATCGTCGCTAACGGACGAGGTCTTTGGACGTGAAATCCGCCTTTAAAAAGACCGGGCTAAACTCAATCGTCGCTACGCCTGTTAACGCCAGAACCGTCAAATAAATTGTGCTACGTTCGTCTCAGGACGCCGTGACCTTGAGCATATTCTTAACGCTCTTCACGCCCTCGACCGCCTTGGCAATTTTTTCGGCCTGTGCCTTTTGTGCGGCGGTAGCTACGGTGCCCGTTAACGTGACTACATCGTTGTCAACATCGACGTTAATTGTGGAGTCTCTCAGATCGTCGGCAGCGGCCAAGTCATATTTGGTTTTGACCCAAAGCCAGCCGTCATTGACGCCAGAACCGATCGTACGACCTGACTCTTTGGCCTCCCGCGTGTGGCGAGCTCTGTCGCGCTCATATTCCTCACGCGTCACACCTCTTCGTGGGGTTGGAGCGAGGTTGGCATTCGCGTTAACTACCGCGGCGTTTGAATTTGCCACCCGATTGGCATTGGCGTTTGTGTTGTAATTCGCCGTATCACAACCGGTAAAGGACACTACCAAAGCGGCGACGGTCGTGATTTCTGCAAATTTGTATCTCATGTTTCGGAACCTCCTGCTGATTCGTAACAGTAACTGAGTTCGAAAAACGTACGTTCGACTCAAAATACGCCATTGGACTTAGAAGTCTCGGCGCCAAAATCTGTTGGGGGATTGGGAAAAAAGGGACAATAAAGCGAACGCCGGGATAATTAGTAAGAAGAAGTTTAATAAGTAGGCAAGCGTTGGGCCGAGAGAGGCGGGGGAAACGAAAAACAGGGGAAAAGCGGGAAAGCGAGAAGAACCAATTACCCTTTTGACCCTTTCCCGTTTCCCCCGGTTCTCGGTCTCTCACCACTTCACGCTGCCTTCTTTAGAAGTGTCGATCGTAGCCGACTGAGAAACTTCGCTGAAGAGAAACCCCTTGATATTATCAAACAGAAAGTTTTGCGCATCGGGGTTCGTAAGATCGAGACCATAGTGATTGATGATTTGAGTCTGCTTCTGGAGCCAGGCACCCCAACACGGCTGACAAATCTCGGTTGCGATTCTTTTTCCTAGTTCGTTGGGAAACGGGGCGAACCCGAGCCCAGGACGCGTCTGTCCACAGTGTTTACATTTCATTGATTCAGCCATCACTAAATTCTCCTCTCAGGTGCCGAGTGCCAGGCGCCAGTGTCGGGTGCCTGCCAGGTGCGAGGTGTCGTATGTCGGAAACACAAACGGGATCTAAATATACTATTGCCCACTGGCAACTGCCCACTGCCAAGTGCTTTCTGCCTACTGCCTACTGCCTACTGGCTCACTATGCGCTTCGCGGATTGCCCTTATGACATCCTCGTCTTTGGGACGAAAGAGACCGAGTGGGCGCACGTCGCGATAACGAACAGTGCCATTCCCATCTATTACAAAAACCGAGCGAGCGACTTTACCTGGAATCAGCGATTGCGCGCCATACATGCGCGCCACGTCGCCGCCCGCATCTGACAGCAGTCGCAGAGGGAGATCGTGATGCTCGGCAAACCTCTTATGCGATTCGACCGAGTCAGTAGAAATACCGACCACCTCGGCGCCGGTCACAGAGTAGTCGCCCCAACGATCGCGCACGGAACACAACTGCCGGGTGCAGATCGGTGTTTCGTCCCCCGGATAGAAGAGGAGTACGACAACCTTACCTCGTTGCTGCGCCAGCGCCCACTCCTGATCTGATCCGTCGCGGAGCCTGAAATCGGGCGCCCGTTGTCCCACTTCTGGGTTGCTGGTTTTGCTCATTTGTTCCGCCGTTCTCTTTGAACAGAATACAGGGGAAAGGGGGTAAAGGGGAAAGCGAGAAGGGGCGAAGGATGAATGCGAGATAGGGAGAAATTGTTAACCAATTACTCTGTTACCCTTTTTCCCATTTGCCCTTTTCCCCCGGGCACGTCCCGCTCGACAGTCATCCTGTTTTCAGCAATCCACGCACGTCCGCTGGCGCAGATTTGTAAAAAGTTGCACATGCGGCAGTGAGTAGCCGGGCGCACCGGAAAATGTTCGGGCTCGCGTGAAGAGATGAGTTGTAGAAAAGCCTGGTCAATTGCGCGCGCGCACGCATTAGTCTCCAGCAGATCTTCGGTTATTCGAAATTCCACATTGGGGTCGAGAAAATGAAGCGTGACTTTGATTTCGCTCCCAGCCTTTACCAGATCCGGCATCAATTCACGAACGGCGAGAGCGTAAGCCTGCATTTGTAGTTGATAGTCGGAGGCGGCACGCCGAATCTGATCTGCCAGCGAAGGTGAAGCGCTTTCTTTGAGCTCACCGGAGGTTCTCTCTTCTTGTGGGGTTTTCGACGTATCTGGTTCTGAGAAATCCAGCATGAACTGCGCCGCTAAGTGCTGGGACCGCAGGCGTCTCGCCTGCATGGGTGAGTTTGCATTCAATGCTGAGGCGGCTTCGTCGCTTGGCAGGCTGGTCGAGCACCCCAGCGGGTCTTGCACCCCAGTCGAGATGCTCGGCTGGGGACCCCGCGCTGCCCCGCCGCGGACCCGGCAAGCCTGCGGTCCCAGCACTTAGCGGCGCAGTTCATGCTGGATTTCTCAGAACCAGATACGTCGAAAACCCCACAAGAAGAGAGA
>JAIVJP010000060.1:4512-7993 GCA_020199975.1 Acidobacteriota bacterium | reverse complement strand
GGTAGATCCTCCTTGAAGAAATCGCCCGGTTGGAATTTGAGCCTGTCGCTCAACCCATTCGCACTGGCATATTCTTCAAAGATGGGCCCGACCACCGGCAGATCAAAGTTAATTCCGCTTAGATGCGGATGAGCCAGACAAACCTGGACCAACAAGCCTCCTTGTGCTCCTCCGACGTCAACGACGGTTTTGTAATCTTGCCAGGGAAATTTCTCAGCAATGGCTTTTGACGCGCCCATGCTCAAACCGGTCATCGCGCCGAGAAAGAGCCGCAGCCGCTTGGGGTCTCCATAAATGGTTTCAAACAGTCCCGCGCCGCCAGTCTTCATCTCGTTTTGCGGCAGGCCGGTGCGCAGTCCTTCCGTCAATGAACCCCAGAAAGGATAAAGCCGCTCGTTGGCCATCTCTAGCAGGCCGCCAATATAAGAAAGTCTGCCTCCGACGAGGAACTGCTCGGTTTCCGGCGTATTGCAGTAACGTTCTCCTTCGCGTTCCAGCACGCCGAGAGAGACCAGCGCATCAAAGAAATCGCGCGCACTGCGGCGATGCAACTTCAGACGTTCAGCTAACTCTTGGGCGTTCAAGGGACCATTCGCAAGTTCTGTGAAAAGACCAAGCTCGATAGCGCTCAAAAAGGTCTTCGAACCCCAGAATCCCAACCCGAGCTGCATGATTCTGTCTGGGGTAAGAGCTATTTTGTTTGACATCAATTTCACTCTCCTGTGATGTGTCGTTTAAGTTGAGATTAATCGTACGCCGAAATGGATCGCGCAGATTCTACTTCATGTCGCGTAGTAGCGCTTAGCAGTTTCCGTCGAGACCATGAATACTCCGTCTTGAACATCACGCTACCTGACCGGTTCGCGCAAAACTGCCTCCGCCGCCACTGCGGCGATTCGCGCCGCTTCGGGGTGGGCTTTTCTTAGCCCAGCAATTTGCAGGAGCGCTTCACCGGTGCGGGAAAGCATGCGAAAGAGATCACCTTCTTCAGCTCGGGTTTCGCGTACTAGCGTGCTCCAGTCAGCGCCTTTGGCCCAGCGTGCGGCAGCTCCGGCTGCTGAAAAGTTGAGTTCGGGCGCCGGTTCAATTCCGTGCTTCCACTCTTCAGATGACACGCGGAAACCAGTCTCTTCAAACTGTGCCAGACTGCTCACAAGTGAGTCGTCCAATTCAATCTCACCATAGTCACGGTCTTCGTCAGCACTGAGGGCTGCCATCGCCGCGGCCATCCAGGTTGGATCGAGAGTTCTGAAGAGCCCGCTCTCCAGAGCTTCCCCTACAATTAAAGGGCGATCGATGTGAAGATTAGCCAACCAACGTCCGCGTTCGGTAACTTTCTCAGCTTCAAAATCCAGGTAGCCAAACGACGTTAGCACTTTCGCCCGCTGCTCGAAGGGTTGCCATACCTGATCACGCAATGTCTCCTGGCGTCGCGTGGTTCGCTGTATAGCTTCAGCCTCGCTCATCACCTCCCACAGAGCCCGGGTACACTTTACCTTTTGCTCTGAGCTCAAATTCGAGGGCAAGATTGATTGAATCATGTCTTCGATCAAACCTAGCGCGTCGGATTCTTCATCGCGAACATCGCGAATACGAGGCTCGGTCAGCACCAGCTCTTTGCCCCGGGCATGGATCTCCTCAAAAGCTTCTTCAGTCGCCTCATCACGCAGGGGATAACTAGGCGAGTAAACCCTACCAATGCGTTGCAGCGGAAAACTTGCGCTGCGACCGTCTTCGCGAATGCCGACGATGTTGCCATCGCGCCGTTGCGTAACCAAAACCAGGCGTTTTCCGCTTCGGCCAATGCCGACAACACGGCCAGGTTGCACCGCTTGGTCTAGCCAGCGGAGCAGTACTTCTGTCCTCGTCTGTGGCTTCGCCTCTTGGATTCTGGTGCGCGCACTGACCAGGCGCTCAAGACCGAGCGCTGTTGAAAGCGGAATCTGGCAAGCTGTTTGTTCCAACTTTATTTTGATCTTGGCTTCGTTTTCAGCGCGCTCCTGTTCCAATTGCGTCGACTGCCTGGCAGCATCGCGATGAGCAAAACTCTTTTCCGCAATCTCGCGCACCTGGGCAAAGTTTCCGTACGCGTCGAGCAGGTTGAGCAATGTCGAATATGTGGCCCGAAACTGACTGATTAGAGGATCTGGTCGGGCATGGAGTAACTCCGCGATCTTTTGCGGGTTCTGGTGCAAACCGGGTGCGGCTACGATAAACCCGACTTTATCACGCCCACGTCTGCCGGCGCGGCCCGTCATCTGCTGAAGTTCAGAAGCAGTTAATTGTCTCCAGCCGCTTCCGGTGCGCGCGTCAGCACCTGTCAGCACTACAGTGCGCGCGGGAAAATCGACACCTGCAGCGACAGTAGCCGTGGCGAAAATCGCATCCAGAAGTCCGGCGCTCATCAGTTTTTCGATTGCGAGTTTCCATGCAGGAATATGACCCGCATGATGCGAGGCTACTCCGCCGCTGATGATTGTGTTCCAGTGACGATGACCGCGAGCTTCCGGGTGCTCTTTGATAAAGTCTTGCATGAAATCGCGGCGGGCGTCGTGACGACTCACATTGGGGTCGCGTCTCATGAAGGCAGCCTCGGCAGCCGACTGATCACAGCGCCGCCGAGTCGGTAGAAAAACAATAGCCGGGAGCAAATTGTAGATGCCCAACGCCGTGAGGAGTGTGGCAGGCGGCATCTCTGGCATGCTGAGTTTCATACGAACTTTCCTGACTCAGAACCTTCTTCGATGACCGCGTAAGGGTGTGCGCCGCTCCTCGCGAGCCCGGTCCCCCATGGCTACGATTTCCGGATTGAGCCGCCCGGTGTCGTTCAGCAGAGGAAGCAAACGTTGGTCTGGAAGCAGCAACGCCGCTTTCAATGGAACAGGCCGGGCGCCTGGTCGCGTCACCACGCCGCAGCGCACTCCCCGCACTTCTTCAATCCATCGGGCAAACTCATCGGCATTGCCAATTGTGGCTGAAAGCAACAGCAGGCGAATTCGTGGCGGAGACAGAATGATCGCCTCCTCCCAGACGTGCCCTCGATCTTGGTCAGCCAGATAATGTGCTTCATCCAGAACCACCAGATCAGCGCGCACATCGTGACCTGAGCGTAGCGCGTCGAACAGGTGATTGCGATAGATTTCGGTGGTACCCACGATCAGAGGCGCGTCGGGATTCTCTTTGCGATCCCCGGTGAGTATGCCGACTCGCTCAGCCCCGAATTCGGCACTGAATTCCTGATACTTGGAGTTTGTGAGTGCCTTAAGTGGAGACGTGTACCAGGCGCGTTTTGCTGCCCCGATTAGACGGCGAATCTCTTCACGCGCAATCCAGGTTTTACCGCTGCCCGTCGGCGCCGTGACCAAAACATCTGCTAACTCAAGAGCTGCGAGGGCCTCGAGCTGAAAGGGATCCGGCTTGAACGGCGCTGCCGGAGGAGTGCCGATTCCTTCGAGTAGTTTCCGCACTTCACGCGTCTGAG
>JAIVJP010000060.1:0-4472 GCA_020199975.1 Acidobacteriota bacterium | reverse complement strand
TTTTGTGTCAGTTCGCCTGCCGGTCTTGCGCTCGCCTCTTCTTCCTTTAACTCTTGTGCCTTTGTCACGCCCCCGTCTCATCGAGGTTATTCTAACCCAGTGCCTAGCTGAGACTCCCGTTGGCGAGGCAGAAGGCACACCACCCCCTAGGGATTTAAGTAAATAGCCGTGGGCGAGCGTTGCGCGACGCCCACGGATAAGCGAAAGAAAAACGTCTTGACCCTGACGGGGTCTAGGTTTCCGGCTCTGTTCGACCCTTTCAGGGTCGGGAATCTCTTCTCCGAGCCACCGTGGGCGTCGCGCAACGCTCGCCCACGGCTATTTACTTGAATCCCTTCGGGATTCGAAAACACATTGAATCTGACCTCAAGCTCAAACTGACCCACTGCTCTCAAAACGCCACCCGTTTGAGAGGTATTCGGCAAAGTGCTAACGTATATCTAGCGTTTTTCCGCTTCGCAACCCGACCGGGTTCTGCTCGCGTCTAATGCGGGGAACCCGAATGGTTCGAAAGGCGTTTAGGTTGGGAATGAGCGAACTTTTTGCAGATTCACAGATCAATCGAGAGCCGCGCTGGCCGAGTCTCTTAAGACTAACCGGCGCATCGCTGGTTTTGCATGCGGCGTTGCTGGCCAGCCTGCTATACGTCCCGGGATTGCGGGATGTCTTCAACATCGCCGCGCTACTGGCGAACACCGGATACGTGGACCGGGCCTACTCACAAACTGAAGTCGGCGAGGACGCGCAAATGCTCACGTTAGCCCATGACAAGTTTCGTTATCCCCCGGGGTATTTCGCGCCTGAAGAGCAGTTGCAAGCATTGGCCCAACCCGCTCCTTCAGTTCCTCAGATGACTTTCACTCCGAACCGGTTAAGACAACTGCCTACGCCAACTCCAATGCCCGAGCCTTCGCCCTCTCTTTCACCGGAGGCGTCAGCTACCACCACAACGGTTGCGAAGGTGGCGGCTGATTCCAAAGCCGCAGACCCGAAGACCCCTGAAGAGGCCGAGCAGGAACTCAACAAGATTGCCGCTGAGAACAATGTGGTCAGGCCCAACGAAAACGATATCAACACACGGCCACTCAAGGACTGGCTGGCTCGCGCCAACGCTCTGCGAGACAATGGCCAACTTGATCTGAGTTCCGAGATCGAAATCACAATCGCCGCGAGTCTTAACACTGATTGCAAACTCACTAACCCTAACGTCATTCAGAAGAGAGGTGATGCACGGTTGGTTGATGTTGCTAAAGACATGGTGTCAGCGATAGGTGATAGTGGCATGCTCTCGTTTCTGCGCGATCCCAGGAAGGTCACGGACCCGACCAAGATGAGTTGTGATGCGATGCCGCTACAGGTAACGATCAAACTCGATCAGAATGATATCGCTGCCAAGGTCGAATCCCAGGCCGATTCGCCGGAGCGAGCAGTGCAGATGGCTAAGGGCTACAACACTCTCTTAACCGTGGGAGAATTTGCCAAACGAGGACGCGACGAAGAGATTCTTTACCGAAATACCAAGGTAACATCCGAGGGCAAACAGATTTTGGTCAGCTTCAGCATGCCGCGTCCGACCGCCAGCGAGATGCTCAAAAAACAGTTACCCCCATCGGGCTTATAGTGGTCGATTACTGGCGACCTCCATCGAAACTGCGCCGTTTGCCTCCCTCAGTTCAGTACATTAAAATACCGAACTTGCGCTGGGTCAGAGAATATTACTTAACTCTTATTGGTTCAAGAGAGTTTAGGCCACGACAATGATCGACAAATTCTTAACTAAAGTATTCGGCAGTAGCAATCAGCGTTATCTCAAAGCGGTCCAGCCTCTGGTTGTTCAGATCAATGCACTGGAACCGTCTATTAAAAACCGTTCCGACGAAGAACTTCGCGCGCGAACAGCGTTCTTTAAAGACAAGGTGCAACAGGCGGTTGCCGGGATCAAGGACAAAGACGAGCTGAAGCGCGTTGAGCGCGAGGTGCTCGACCAACTTCTGCCCGAAGCCTTTGCCGTCGTGAGAGAAGCAAGCGTGCGCACTACCGGTATGCGCCACTTCGATGTGCAGCTGATCGGCGGTATCGTTTTGCACCAGGGCAAAATTGCCGAGATGCGCACGGGTGAAGGCAAAACGCTGGTGGCGACCCTGCCGGCATTCCTGAACTCGCTCACGGGCCGGGGTGGTGTGCATGTGATTACCGTGAACGATTACCTTGCTTCCCGCGACGCGGAATGGATGGGCCAGATTCACCGCTTCCTCGGTTTGGAGGTTGGCTGTATTCAGAACGAAATGGACGATTTCGAGCGACAGACTGCATATGCTGCCGACATCACTTACGGAACCAACAACGAGTTTGGTTTCGATTACCTGCGCGACAACATGAAGTTTGACCTCGCAACCTGTGTCCAGCGCGGTCATTATTTCGCGATCGTCGACGAAGTCGATTCGATCCTAATTGACGAAGCACGCACACCTCTGATTATCTCCGGGCCGTCGGACGAAGCGACAGATAAGTACTACAAGGCTGACACCATCATTCCGCAGTTAAAGCGCGGCGAGGACGTGGATGGCGTCAAGACTGGCGAGTACCTTGTTGACGAGAAGGCGCACACCGCCGTGCTCACCGAGGAGGGTGTGGACAAGGCAGAGCGTCTGCTGGGAGTTGGTAATCTCTACGATCCTTCCAACATGGATCTGCTTCACTGTGTCGAGCAGGCGTTGAAAGCCCACACACTCTACAGGCTGGACCACCAGTATGTAGTGCAAGACGGCGAAGTGATCATCGTGGACGATTTCACCGGGCGCCTGATGAAGGGCCGGCGCTGGTCTGACGGCTTGCACCAGGCGGTTGAGGCCAAAGAGGGTGTGAAGATTGAGAAGGAGAACCAGACCCTGGCCACCATTACGCTGCAGAATTACTTCCGTCTTTACGAGAAGCTCTCCGGCATGACTGGAACCGCCGAAACGGAAGCTGCCGAGTTTAATTCCACTTACAAACTAGACGTCACGGTTATCCCCACCCACATGCCGATGGTCCGCAGGGATTCTTCCGACGTCATCTATCGCACCCTGGGAGAGAAATGGGACGCAGTCATTGAAGAAATCAAAGATTGCCACGAGCGAGGTCAGCCGGCCCTGGTAGGTACTGTCTCGGTTGAAAATTCAGAGTTGATTGCTCGCCGGCTGCAGAAAGAGGCAGTGCCGCATAACGTTTTGAACGCCAAGTACCACGAGCGCGAAGCGGAGATCGTGGCCCAGGCGGGACGCAAAGGCGCAGTAACTATCGCCACCAACATGGCGGGCCGCGGTACCGACATTCTGCTGGGCGGCAATCCCGACTTCATGGCGCGGGAGTTTTTGAAGAGTGAAGAGATCGATCCCGATGAAGCTACTGAAGAACAATGGTCGAGAGTTTTCGCGAGTGCTAAGCGCATCGTCGAAGCGGAGCACAAAGAGGTCGTAGGGATTGGCGGACTTCATATCGTCGGCACTGAGCGCCACGAATCACGCCGCATCGACAACCAGTTGCGCGGACGTGCCGGACGCCAGGGCGACCCGGGCTCGTCGCGATTCTTCCTTTCGCTGGAAGACGACCTGATGCGCATTTTCGCGGGCGACAAGGTAAAAGCCCTGATGCAACGTTTGGGAATGGAGCAGGGTGTGGCCATCGAGTCGAAGATGGTTTCGAAGCGCATTGCCTCGGCGCAGAAGTCGGTCGAGGGCCGCAACTTCGAGCAACGCAAACACCTGCTCGAATACGACGACGTCATGAACAAGCAGCGCGAGACTATTTACGGCCTCCGCCGACAGTTGATGGAGGAACCCGATCAGCGCGATTACCTGCTGGGGGATCCGCCGAAGTCTGGTGTCGGATATGACCTGCTGTCCGATCTGACGAAGCAATACCTCAATCCCGATGCTTCTCCGGACGACTGGGACGTCGATAACTACAAACTGCAGATCAAGACTATCTACGATTTCGACGCCGATGCCGAAGAGATTGATATTCAGGAGCTCGCGTCGCCGGAAGTGGCGGACGCTATCTGGGAGAAGCTCAAGGTTAAGTATGCCCGGAAGGAAGAGCAGATCGGTGTGGAAGCGATGCGTACTTACGAGCGCATCATCATGCTAAACATCATCGATGCGCAGTGGAAAGACCATCTGCTTTCACTCGATCACCTGAAGCAGGGCATTGGTCTGGTCGGCTATGGGCAGAAGGATCCGCTGGTTGAGTACAAGAAACAGAGCTTCGATCTATTCCAGGAGATGCTCGACCGCATCGATACCAGCACAATCCGCTCGCTCTTCAATCTTCAGGTGGTCTCCGAAGAACCTCCCGAGGCGCTGCGCCAGCGCCGTTTGCCGCGTCGCTCGACAACATTCACGTTCACAGGTCCCAACCAGGGAGCAGCTCCCGCGGGCGAGGAAGCCGGCAAGACGAAGACCGTGGTCCGCGTTCAACCGAAAGTCGGTCGC
>JAIVJP010000352.1:1020-5497 GCA_020199975.1 Acidobacteriota bacterium | reverse complement strand
GTGATGGAATCCCGAGCCTCCTCCATCCGGAGCTGAAGTTCTTCTTTAGAGAAGTTCTCTTCCGCGATTTCGGGTGCTCGAGCCACACCTAGAGTTCGTTCTTCAGCCATTGCTTGTCCTTTCTCAGTTCCTCCACCGTCTTGTTAGGCACCAGGTACTGATGAGCCAGACGGTTCTTCACTGTCAAAATAACGATGCCACCTATAACCACGTAGAAGAGCCCCGTCAGTACAAACCCCAGGGCGTATTTGGCTGCCTGGCTAAGATCGGCGTTCGCAAAAAGTGTCGAAACTGCGAAAGCGACGGCCACGTTGAGTAGCGCAAAACCGACGGCAGAGACTGTGCCTCCAAGAGCAATTGCAATCCCGCCACGTGCGTAGGCGTTTGCTTCCTCTCGCAGCTCGACCTTCAGCAGACTGAGCTTGGTGTCTAAGAGTTGTATGACGTCATCGCCGAGTCTTCCCACTAACGAGGGCAAACTCTCGGTTTCGGCTTTGGGCGACGAATCTCTTGCAGTTGCAACAGCGGTTGATGGATCCGCCATTTGCTACCTCCTTTGCTTAAGTGCAGCCATAGGCGGCGTCAGTGCTAACGTTTTCGAGAAAGTCTACTGACGTCTGCCGCGAAGGATCAGCCCGAGTACGAGTCCCGCGGCGGCCGAAATCAGAATGGCCTGGCCCGGGTTCTTTCGTGCGTACTCTTTGGCATTCGCTGCTACCTCGCCCAAGTCCGCATTCTGAAGTTCTTTGAGCTTGTCGCCAACGACAGAGACCTTGTCGCTTACATAGTCCTTCGCCTGCGTGGCGGCTTCGGAAATCTTGTGACCGTAGTCCTGCGCGGTCTGAGAGAGTGCTGTAGCGGTTCCAGCGCTTCCGGAGCCGGGGCTGCTGGAGTCGTAGCCGCTGGAGCCTATGCCGCTGGAGCCGGAGCCCGTACCTGTATTCGTTGTCGGGGCGTTCGGATTAAAGCCTTCTCGGTTTTGTGACATTTCGAAAATCTCCTTTTCAATCTAGTTGTGAACTGCGAGCTTTGGCTCTTGCACTGGGCGCGCCGTCCGCAAAATTATAGAAAGCATCGAGCAAGAAACGTGCCGACACTCTTCAAATGGAATCAGTCGAGTCTACCTCAAGTTAAACGAAACGCCTGAATGCGATGGAGTTGTTTCCTTGTTGTGAAAAGGTACAAGTCCTCGATCGCCAAAGGTCGGGAACCATACAAAGCTGGGGAAACTGGGAGGAGGGCTTGACACTACGCCTCACACGATGATAAGTAAGTACTTACTTTGGTTCGTACTCCAAATAAACTGACCTCTAGAGCCAACTGTGCCGAAGGAAATTACAACTCTTGACCATCACCCGCGACCGGCCTGCGGCGTGCGCATGGCTGGAGACGAAAGACGACTGCAGATCCTGCGGGTGGCCGTAAGTCTTTTTGCCCACGAGGGTTTCCGGGGTACAACAACCAAGAAAATCGCGCAGGTAGCCGGGGTTTCGGAGGCAATGGTCTTCCGTCACTACGCAAATAAACAAGAACTCTATACAGCTATTCTCGACCATAAGGCCTGTTCGGGCGATGCGATCGATCCCGAGCTGATGGTGGCTGAGGCCCTCAAACGTAAGGACGATCGCGCTGTCTTCGAGGGACTGGCTTTTGGAGCCCTTGAACATCACGAGAGCGATCCCGAATTCCAGCGGCTGCTGCTCCACTCGGCGTTGGAAGGGCATGAACTCGCGCAAATGTTCTTTGAGAAATTCGTGCGGCGAGTTTACGAGTTTCTGGGAGCTTATATTCGTGAGCGGCAACAGGATGGCGCCATCATCAAGATCGATCCCGCAATTATGGTGCGGGCGTTCATTGGCATGATCATTCACCACTCGCTCAACAATAATCTTTGGGACCCGCAGCGTCGACTGTTGAATCTCTCGAACGAGAGCGCGGCAAAACATTTCACGGACATTCTTCTGGGCGGAATCAGCACAAAGCGGGGGCTGAAGAATTCCAGGAAGAATCGCGGGGCGGACCCGAACGGTTCTCCAGCAAAAGGGTAAGGGGATGTTTTCTCACAGGCTTTTTCAAGTTGCTCTTGCTGTCGTCGCAGTGGCGCTCAGCGTGTTCGCATTCTCCTGCGGGGGTTCGAAGGCGAATGTCAAAAACGAAGCAACTCCTGTCACTTTGCCGGCGGTGGTTGATGTGATCACAGCGCCGGCGATTAGCAGACTGATGTTGCCCCTTCAATTGCGGGCAAAGTGGTTGCCGTAGGCGTGGATCTCGGCAGTTATGTTAAGCGCGGACAGATGATCGTTCGCCTTGATGATGCGGATTCCAAACTTCGCGTCGCGCAAGCGCAGGCCCAGGTTGAGCAGGCGAAGGCAGCCTTACGACAGGCGGAAGAGAAAGTTGGTTTGCGACCTGGTCAGGCGTTTGATCCCAGCCGCACACCGGAGGTAGCAAACGCTCGAGTAGCTCTGGAGCTTGCTGAAAAGAACCTGCGCCGGTCCGAGAAGTTGATCGAATCCGGAGATGTCTCGCGCTCCTCTTACGATCAGCAAAAAGCGCAACACGATCAATTGAAAGAACAGTATGAATCGGCGTTGTCGCTCGCCCGGCAGAACTACGCGGCGGTGATGACTGCGCGCGCAAATGTAGCAAACGCCGAAACCCTTCTGGGGTTGGCTCGAAGAGCTCTTTCCTATGCGCTGGTTTTTTCCCCAATCGACGGATACGTCGCCGAGCGCAATGCCGATCTGGGCGAGTATGTTTCTCCCACCTCCAAGGTGGCGACGGTCGTGCGCATTGATCCACTGCGAATTCGCATTGATATTCCCGAACAGGCAATCTCAGAAGTAAGGGTTGGGCAGTCTGTTTCAGTAACCACGAGTGCCTGGCCTGATAAAAACTTCAGTGGTCGTATTGCCAGGATTTCTCCAAACGTGACGGCAAGCTCGCGCACATTGTCTGTGGAGGCTGATATCGAAAACAGCGGGGGGAGCGCTAAAGCCTGGTCAGTTCGCCACCGTGCGCATTCTGCAGACGCATTCGCAGCCGGCAGTGCTGATTCCAGCGCGAGCTGTGCGAACAGAGTCAGGAATAAGTCGTGTATTCGTTATCAGGGACGGACGCGCTGAACAGCGGCTGGTCCAGCTGGGGCAGTCTGAAAGCGACTTGGTGGAAGTGAAAAGCGGCGTCGCCGCAGGCGAACAGGTAGCCACCAGCAACATCGATCAAATGAGCGTGCCGTCACCACCTCCACTGATCGAGCAGAGTTTACAGGTCCCGCCCATCGCGTCTGACTTTCGGCCAGAGCCGAAGCCTTTGCCCCAGCTCGGCCGCGTGGGTGTGGACATGGATCAGCAGCGACCCCTCTCGCTGCGTGAGGCCTTGACCGCAGCGCTGGAGAACAACAAAGACATCGAAGTTGCGCGGCAAAATGTAAAGATTGCTGAATTCGATTTGCAAGGTTCACGCGGCGCTTACGATCCGCGGTTGAGTTCAGCTTCCTATTTCGAGCGCATCAAGAGTCCCATCTCCAGCTTCTTGAGTGGAGGCTCCAACGGCTCGATTACACAAAGCGATTTCACTAACAGCGCGCGCCTCGATGGTCTCTCACCAAAACTTGGCGGCAGTTACCGCCTGGATTTCTCGTCCATCCGCCTGACTACGGACAACCAGTTTACCGGGCTTAGCCCGCAGTATCCGACGGCGCTGACTTTCAACTATACGCAGCCTTTACTGCGCGGACTAAAGGTTGACAACAATCGCCGGCAGATTGAGATTGCCAGGAAGAATCTTTCCCTCACCGACGCACAATTTAGGCAGCGGGCGGTTGAGACCATAACAAGCGTACAGCGTGCTTACTGGGACCTGGTCTTCGCGCTGAGAAATCTGCAGATCCAGCGCGATGCCGTCAGAGATTCGCGGACCCAACTTGAACACAACAAACGTCTGGTCACCGAAGGGGCGTTGGCGCCGATTGACGTCGTCGCGGTAGAGGCACAAGTTGCCGGCTTCGAACAAACTCTGTTCATGGCGCTCGAAGATGTGTCGCGCAGCGAAAACAATCTCAAGAATCTAATCGCCGAAAACCGGCAAGCCGAGATCTGGAACGTGTCCCTGATCCCGACTGATTCAGTAGATCTGACGCCACCCAATGTGTCGCTGGCGGAAGCGATGAAGGCCGCAATGGATAACCGTGCGGAACTGCAACAGTCAAACCTGGTGCGCGAAATCAATCAGATCGACCAGAGGTTCTTTCGAGACCAAACCAAACCACAAATCGATCTGGTTGGAAGTTACAGCGTCGTTGGACTGGCGGGAGCGGTCAACAGTGAGGCGATAAATCCTTTTGCCTCGACGGCGCAAATTCGCGACCGGGTAAATCTTTTGTCGGCATTGGCAGGGGTCCCGCCCTTGCCCACGCCGCCACCACAGACCTTTCCTAACGACCTGATTGGCGGTTACAGCCAGTCACTACAAAACC
>JAIVJP010000352.1:0-997 GCA_020199975.1 Acidobacteriota bacterium | reverse complement strand
CAGTTAGGCCGCTCACTGGTTGAAGGCCAACGCATTGCCACTCAACGCGAGCAACTGGAGCAGTCAATCCAGGTGGACGTGAGGAATACTTTGCAGGTGGTGCGGAGTGCGGAAGCGAGGTTGCGAGCGGCCGCCGCGGCGCGCGAGGCGAGCGAGCAACAGTATGCCAGTGAACAAAGAAAATTGGATGCTGGCCAGTCGACGGTTTTTCTGGTGCTGGAAAGGCAAACAGCTCTGACTGGGGCCCGCGGAAATGAGCTTCGAGCGCAAACGGATCTGAACAAAGCGTCTGCCGAATTGCAGCGGGCAACCGGCAATGCCCTTACGGGAAATAGCATCGTTATGCGTGTGCGCTGATTTTTTTCAGAGAAGCGCTTCCACCATGAGGACGCCGCGAAGCAGGCTAGAGTGCAGAGGACGGCGGCAATGTAAATTAGTTTAGTTTTACACGCGCGGCACCGTGTTCTGGTCCACGCCACGGGCCTGTCGCAATTAGCTACCTCATTTTACTTTCCCCGCGAATTTCAAGCGTACCACAACCCACAACGGCCAGTGATCAGACAAGCCGACCTTCTTATCGATTCCATGGCAGGTGGCTTCCAGCCCGCGCAGCCAAATCCAATCCAGCTTAAACTTTATCGGGATTGCCAGAATCCTTCGCAGGAAAGTCGACTTACCGTTAGCGAATGGAGTAGTAAAAAATTCGCGAACAAAGAGTTCGGACGTTTTCTTCACTGAGTTAGGCTCCCAGGTATTCAGATCACCCAGAATAATCGCCCGCATGTGCTTAGGGTAGCGCGCAAGATCCTCTAGCACCGCCTTCGTTTGTTCGATCTTCTTGTCCACCGGAATTCTGTTTTCAGAATGAACCGAATAGACTCGCAAGGGCGTTCCCCCGATATCAACGGTCGCCCCAATTGCTACGCGCCTTCTATCGCCCGGGCCCGGGTGCGGTAAAACGATACGACGAACATCCGTCAGGGGATAACTGCTTAGG
>JAIVJP010000059.1:8711-12141 GCA_020199975.1 Acidobacteriota bacterium | reverse complement strand
CTTTACGACTTCTCCGACTCTGTCAGAAACGTCGGCAAAGCGGCCGTTGTGCAGATTGTGATAGAGCACCTTGCGTTGCGCATAGCCCGCTTCGGTAGTCAGCCTTTCGACTTCCGGATAGACGTGCCCGTTGACCAGAAAAATGTCGGGCCAGCCATCGTTATCCACATCGACAAAACCGCAACCCCAGCCGAGCCAGCGTGTGTTCAAACCCATGCCTGCCGGAAAAGTCATATCATCGAAGATGCCCTTACCGGTATTGTGATAGAGCGAGGATGTATCGCCGGAAAAGTTGGTCTTGAAGATGTCGAGCCAGCCGTCTCGATCATAATCTCCGGCCGTTACGCCCATTCCCGCCTGGGGCTTGCCGTCGATGCTAAAGGCACAGCCAGCCTCGATGCCAATATCCGTAAAGGTGCCATTCTTATTGTTGTGATAAAGAGCCGCTGGCGCCGAGTCGTTCGCTACATAGATGTCTGGCCAGCCATCATTGTCGAAATCTGCTATTAACACCCCAAGGCCATATGTCCCGTTAGTCTTGGTGATACCGGCCTTTTCCGAAACGTCTGTGAAAGTACCGTCACCCTTGTTGTGGTAGAGCATATTGATTCCGCCGGCCAGCCCCGGAGGACCGCAAGCAACTGTGAGACCCTTGTAAAGACAGGGACCGGTTTCAGGCAAAGGCGCAGTTTTTAGATCAAGGTCAATGTAGCTGGCCACAAACAGGTCGAGGTATCCATCTCGGTCATAGTCCAGGAAAGCACACCCCGAACCCCACCGGGTCCGGTTATTGACAACTCCAGCCTTCTCAGCCACTTCCGTAAACGTGCCAGTCCCGTTGTTGTGGTAAAGAGCATTCTTGCCATAACTGCTGACGAAGAGATCGTCGTGGCCATCGTTTTCATAATCGCCAACGCAAACGCCCTGAGCCCAACCGGTACGGACGAGCCCGGCTTTTTCGGTCATGTCAGCAAATTGGCCATCGCCGTTGTTGCGGTATAGGCGATTAGTGGAGCTTACATTAGGAGGTAATCCGTCAAGGCGAGTACCGCTGGCCAGAAAGATATCCTGCCAGCCATCATTGTCGTAATCGATGAAGGCTGCGCCGCTTCCAGTGGTTTCCAACAAATACCTATTCCGGTGTTCGTCTCCATAGATGGTCTTCGCAGTCAGGCCCGCTTGCCGGGCCACGTTGACAAACGTCACTGCGGGCGAATGGTTCGTATTGGATGGCGGGTTCTGACCGCTGACTTGGGCAAAACAAAGAAGCAGACAGCCCGAGATCTGCCAAGCTATTCGCTTCCCCCTTATCGTTGATGTTAAGTTTGTCAAATTCAAACCCTAACGGGACAAACCCTTCCCCTGAATGATCTTAAGTTTCGTATCGACAACCGGTACGTCGATCGTTTCCCATGTGCCGTCTGGCCATAGGATCTCGAGTTTGTCGACCTTGGTCGCTGCACCCAACCCGAAATGCAGAGTCATGTCGTTCTGTGAACAGTAGACGGCGCCACTTACCACGTCCTGGCGCTGTCGTACCTTGCCGGTCGTGAGATAAGCAATGCTTGCAATTGCGTCTCGAGGACTTTTCTTTGCAACATCCCCAACCAGCCTTATGTCAAGCCAATGATTTGAAAGCGCAGAAACGTTGCGCAGGATAGCAGGCTTTGAATCGATGTTATTGAGCACTACATCCTGACGGCCATCTCCATCTAAGTCACCAATCGCTAGACCTCTGGCCGGCCAGGCCTGGGCGAGAGCGCTGCCCGGTGCGGCTCCGACGCGCTCGAACTTCCCATTCTTCAAATTCCTGAAAAGTAGAGGCTGCTGCGCGAAGCTGGTCCCCCATTGATTAACATCGACCGTAGGATAGACGTGCCCGTTAGCGACAAAAAGATCCAACCAACAATCGTTATCAAAGTCGAAGAAGCTTGTGCCCCACCCCAGGAAAGGAATGGTTACCTCACCGAGACCGGCTTGAAATGTTATGTCAGTAAAGTTTCCATCTCCGTCGTTGTGATATAACACGTTGGAATCGTCCGAGAAGTTGGTGATATGGAAGTCGACGCGACCATCGTTGTTATAATCACCGACAGCGAGTCCCATACCCGCCTGCTCGCGACCGTTTTCATTCAAAGCTACACCCGACGGATAACCAACCTCTTCAAAAGTCCCGTTTCCTTTGTTGATGTAGAGCTGTTTTGGTGTGGAGTCGTTAACGACGATCAAATCGAGCAGCTTGTCCTCATCGACATGGACAAAGGCCGATGCAAACCCGTAATACTTTTGCGGGTCGTTTACTCCGGCCTTGGCGCTTACGTCTTCAAAACCGCCGTCTGACTTTTGGCGATAGAGCGTGTCGCCTTCCCCGGGCAGCCCGCGGGGGCCACACATCACTGGCACGCCGCGAAACTGGCAGAAGTTCTGACCGACACCGCCCGCCTTCCCTGCGTCAGTGGGACTAGGCGGAAGATTATTCAGATCGATATCGAAGTCGAACATAGCCACGCCACCCGAAGGCGTTTCAAAGATGTAATCCTTTTGCCGGCTGCCGGACCGATGCTTGAAATTTGCTATCGTGGTTTTATCGGTCACGTCTTCGAAAACAACTGGTGCTTTAGGATCGGTAATGCCGACAGTGCGTCTGGACGCGTAATTAACAGGAGTACCAGTTGAAACGCCGCCCCTTCCCTGTTGCGGTTCCGCTTTTTTAGGAGGCGTTTGGGCAAGAAGCGCCAGGGAACCTTCAATCAAAGACAGCAAAACCACAGCAACCAGCCTTTGGAACGCAACGACGCCGTGCGACTTTACCTTAAGCATTTCATTCTTTACGGGTTCAAAGTTCTGACGATGGAGAGACAGTTCTGGCTATGCATCATACCTTGTTCTAAGCTCTCGCAAGGACTGCTTCTTCTATTTCGCTCGGGATGGTGAGAAAGACGAAGCGGTTGGCGGGAAAGAGATAGTCTTCACCGGTTTCATCGATAATGCGGACGTAGTTGTCGCGTTCGGCATCTGCGTCGGGCAATACCGGATACATTTTTCGGCGCTCTAACGACATTTCGTAGTCAGAGTTATCAATGCAGATGGCGATTTGGTGTTGCTGCTTCATCTCTTCTATCATGACTAATCCAAATACCTTTTGATCTTCATCTGGCGTTTGCCGATGCCGTGAGCTTCGTACCAATGCACCTCAGCTTGTCTTATCTTACCATTCTCGAGCAGAACTGTCGCAGTACCCTTCAGCTTGCGCCAGCGATCTTTTGCGTAATTGCGTTCCAGGAACTTCAACACGGGAATCGAATTCCTGATCGCAATGATCTCAACGTCCGATAGAGCTGACGATTTGAAAGTTGTCTTTCTGCATTCGACTACCGTGAGGTCGTAGTCCGCCCTGCTAGCCTCGCTTCGCTGCTTCAATCAAACGATT
>JAIVJP010000059.1:0-8694 GCA_020199975.1 Acidobacteriota bacterium | reverse complement strand
ATATGATGCCCGCGGCGGGAAGCGCGTTCGTGGCGCAATGCGGAAATATCAATCGGCGCAACAACGATTCTCTCACCTGGCCCTGGCGAGGCTTGTGCCAGCACACGGCCATCGTAATCCACAACCTGACTGCCACCAGGCCAGGAGTATGGTGGATAATGCTTGAGACTCGCGCCCTGATTTGCAGCCACCACGTAAGCAATATTCTCAAGCGCGCGGCAGCGGTTGACCACCGTCCACCAGTCCATGGGCTCGGTCGCTCCCCAGGGATCCATGTAGGCGGACACTCGTACCAGAATTTCGGCACCATTCGCGGCGAGCTGCCTGAGCGCTTCGGGGAAAAGCCAATCGTAGCAAATGGCGCAGCCGATCCTGCCAATCGGCGTATCCGCAACAGGAAACAGAGGCTCGTCGTAGCCTTCGAGATCGTGCGGGCTGGTATGGACTTCGTAGGGAATCCACGTATTCACCTTCCGATACTTGGACAGAATCCCATCTGGCCCGATCAGACACGTGGTGTTGAAGACGTGACCTGGCCACCTCGTATCCACTTCCAGCATCGAGCCGCTCTGAATGTAGGTGTTGTGCTCGCGCGCTTTCTGCTCAAGCCGCTCTGTATGCTCATTTGGAATTCTAATCGCGAGTTTCTCGATCAACTCACTAACAGTTTCGAAAATCGGGGCTGAATGAGCGAACTCTGGAAAGATCACGAGTCGCACCGGCAGAAAGGGCGCAGCCCCTACGACCGCCGAATCGATCATCGAAAGCATCCGATCGGTATTCCCGCGCATCGCCCGGCGATCGAGCGGATTCGGCATGTCTGTTTGGCAGACGGCCACCGAATATCGAATGTGTTCCATAACCAAACCCTCTTCGGTCATCCATTTTGGAAGCCGGGCATTGCCCGCCGCTTTAACTAACCATGAATTCAAGCAGAGCAATTCATTTGGAGTACCGGCTCAGCGTGCAGCGCTCTGCTTCGAAACGACGGTTACCTGTGGCCGTAATACGTCTCAATCGCCGGGACCTGCGATTTAACAAATCGAGTGTTGTACTTTTCGATGTAAGCGCGTCTCGCAGCCGTCATCGGATAATTCTCAGGCCTCGTGTACGGATACTTTGTCATTCTGTGGAACGGTAGCGGAGCAACCTGGTCGGGGCTCGCTGAATTGATATCCATCTCCTTGCTGAAACCATTCGCGTAAAGCAGGAAAGTGCGCTTCCAGCCAGCAGCCAAAAAAGGCAACCTTGTGGCGTCAAATGAAATCCTCAGTTCATCACCCGGCCGCGAAATCACAAACATATCATCACTTTGGGAGAGCAGTTCCAACACGTTGCCTTCGCGAGTGTAGTGCCCCGTCATAACTTTCCAGGGCGAAGTGAATGACAGAGATCAACCGTAACCGTTTGCGGACGCCCGACCGGAATACCGATGTTATCGATTACCGTTCGCCACCTGCCGCTCTTGTCCTTCACTTGCAGTGCCGGTGGTCTCAATGTTTTACCCGCTTGCGATGCAGCAACGTTGTCGCTTGACCAGGCATAGTCAGTCCAACCGGTCAACAACAACAGAGTCCTGTCCAACGTCCGATGTCCAATGTCCAACGTCCGATGTCCAATGTCCAACGTTTGTCTATTGATACTCGACTGTGTTAGGCGGACTTTGGACTTTTGACTTTGGACTCTGGACTCTCCTCGGGGAAGCTCCAACGTCAATATGTGCTCTTCCGCATAGCCGCGAATACGGTCAAGGCGGAAATCATCTGGATAGCGGCGATCCAATTTCGCGATGCGGTCCAGCACGTCGCGCCCGTGATCGTCGAAGGCGCTTAGCGGTGGCCTAACTCGATTTGTAACAAAAAGCTTGAAAAACTTGGGTGGATCGGTCATTCCTTCGTGCGGATAGACTTCCGTGGCTGCGGGATGCGCAATCGCTAAGAGCCGGAGCCGATCCACAAAGGTGGCTTCTTCAAGCTCGTTCGTAACCCGAATTTCAAACTTGCCGTTTTGCTCTTGCAACTGATCATCGCGAATACGCACGTACTCATCTGGGTCAGGTGTGTTGTAGCGGCCGGCCTCTTCGAAGTGGCCCATCTCGCCGCCACCCATGAAGTCGGTAACAAACTCAAACTGCCTGCCGTTCCAGGTGTAAAGATAAGGACAAGACGATGGTTTGCGGTCGAGTTCGGTGACGTTCAGCGTGATCGAATGGCCCTGGCGCGCGGTTGCCGATGTCGCTATTTGCGTCTCCGCTTGCACAATTCCCGCTGGCCACAACACACGCACAACGTCCGGCGACTGGCGTTTACCCAATCCGAAGATAATATCCGCAGGCGCAGGCGCCGGGCTGGCCGAATAAATCTCGAGTTTTTGTGACAAACTCCCCGCCCGCATTTCAATCTTCGCTTCCACCGCGCTTCTATTGCTGACTCGGCCTTTGAGATTCACCCGAATCGAATGATTACGATTACCACCGTCATTGCGCAATACGCGCAACTCGCCGGCGGCTCCGCGGACGATCAAGTCGATATCGCCATCGCCATCGAGGTCCGCCGCTGTCAGTCCACGGCCCAATACGACAGCGCCCTGGGCTAACTCTTTTGCTAAGGCGAACTCGCTCACGTCCACCCAGTCGTTACCAAGGTTGCGCCATATGCGCACGCTTCTCCTTGAAACGGCCACGAGATCAAGCAGGCCGTCATTGTCGTAATCCAAAAACTGCGCTGAAGCAGCCAACGCTCCCCCAATGGGACCCGGCTTAAAGATAAACCTGCCCCGGCTATCACTCATCGCAAACAGGCCTCCCACCGTCGCCCCAGTTACACTCTCTGATTTTGGAAGGTCGGTTAGATCGGAACTAAAGAAGAAATCAGTGTACCCATCTTTGTTGATATCGCCCGCAGCCACGCAGGTATAGTAACCAGGTACGTCTAAACCCACGTTGGGCGTTACATCACGAAACGATCCATCGCGCTGATTGCTAAAAAGTTCCGGTGCTGCGCCATAGTTGACGACAAGCAGATCAACATCCCGGCGGTTGTCGTAATCGGTGGGCACGACTGCGACAGCATGACCTAATGAACCGGCAACTTTGGCTTTTACGGTTATGTCCGTGAACGTAACGCCGTTGTTGCGCAGGAGCATGTTGGGGGCGCCTGCAAAATCGGCCGGAAATTTAATGGCTCCCCTAACGCGACCGGTCTCAGAAGCTTTAAGCGCCTTAGTTAGGTCGGCCAGGCCCGCAATGAAGATATCCAGATCTCCATCGTGGTCCACATCAACGAAAGCGACGGACGAAGGCAGGAAGGAATACACGGGGATTCCCATCTCGGCTGTTACATCAGAAAATTTACCGTTTCCATCGTTGTGATAGAGCGAAACGCTGCCGTAACGAATCACGAACAGGTCTGGCTTGCCGTCATTATCATAATCACCTGCCACTGCACCGACTCCGACGCCTTTGAATTTTTCGCTAATACCACCTAAGTTCCCCGTCACATCAATAAACCTGCCAACATTATTTCTATAGAGGCGTTGTGAGGTTGGGGTAACAACAAACAGATCAAGATCACCATCACCGTCGTAATCAAGTGGCGCCAGATTGCCACCCAGGCGAGCGGCGATCTCGTGTTTAATCAAGTCAATCCTTGTCGGGTCGCTCATGTCGCCAGGTTTCAGGATCAGGCCTAAAATGTGCTCAGCTGAGGGCAGTAGTCCGGAACCCCTCGGATCCGCTAGTGTCGGCAGCATGACGGCGGTCGCATCAACGAACTTCACATCAGGCGTGACGCGATCGAGGAGTTCTGGCTCCGCGCCAGTTGAAACAATTGCTTCTGCATATCTTCCCTGCTCAAGATAGTTCGTGCCGAGGCTCCGACCTGCGCCGCTCTGCCTAAACTGCTGAAAGCGCTGGATGAGTTGCTGACCTTCTTCTTTGGCACCGGTGCGCGCCAGCAATAATCCCAGGTTATAAAGTGCCGTCTCGTTGTAGGGCTCCGCTCTAATTGCTGTGCGAAATGCGGCAACTGCCTCCGAATACCTTTTCTGCTGAACGTAGAGCTGGCCGACATTGATATTCGTTGCCGCATCGTTCGGATCGATTGCCAGCACTTTTTGAAACTCCGCGAGCGCATCGTCTATGCGGTTTTGCGCTCGTGCCGCAAGACCAAGCATATAGTGAGGATGTGGCCCCTTGGGAATCTGAGCAGCCACCTTTTGCGCCTCTCTAGCCGCACCAGTAGAGTCCGATAGGTAATACAGCGCGATACTCAAGTTGATGCGCGCTATGGTTAGATTCGAATCAATCTCCAACGCGCGACTGAACGATGCCGCAGCCTCTTTCGCGTCGTACTGCTCTAGCAAGGCGACGCCGAGATTATTTGCTCGGTAAGCCTCCTCGCGCCGGGCAAAGGTCAAAGAGTTTTCCGCGGCTTTCTGTTCACGCTGAGATGACCGAACGATTGGATTGCTCGGTAAAACTGCAGTGAACAGGGACAGGATGGTTAGGTGAATTAGAACCCGGAGACGCGCTGAATTCATGGGATCCTATTTTGTACTAACCAGCGAGCAATCCAGAAACAAAGCTGCTGCCCCATCTCATATAGAGATTACGAGGAGAGCGCTGGCTAGTCTTGAACCTGCGCTGGATGCTATTTCGCGGCAATTACGGCGTAGTCTCTTCCGCTGTAAAGACGGATGCTATCAACGTTTTTGGTCATCATCAGAGGGCGCGGTCGCTTCATCGTGTTGTCTCTTGTTGTGGAAACAGAGAGGATCTTAACGCCGGCAAGATCGAGAATGTTGAGTTTTCCGTCATTTGAAAAACCAAATCCGTAAGCACCGGTGCCCAGGTCAGAGCCATTAATTGTGATTGGTGAATCGGTTATCAGAAAACCTTCATACTTGGCTCTTACTTCAGCAGCGTATCCGGAGGTGTCGACGAGTCCTGCGATGACATAGCGAGCGCTCCCGAAGCGGGCGCCCGCTGAGTTGCGCATCTGCGTAGGCGCGCTCAAACCCTGAAAATAGAATCCGGGTGGCACTACGCGCGCGAGTTCTGCGCTCGTAAGCACGACTGCGCGGTCCTGAGCCACCACTGATATTGGCAATACCCAAGCAACAAAAAGTGCAGCGGCGCACCTGATCGAGAACTGTCTCCAGTTTTTCATAAAGAGCCTTCCCTTCCGCACCGATCGCCAAAGAGTCTACTCTAGAGCATCTATTATCTTACATCTTTCTCCTAAAAAGGAATGCGAGTATCGCCTCGACGCGGGCAGCCCACGCACGTTCATGGTGTTCACCTTTTGGCTTCGAAATACTTCAAATCTTTTCCCAGCTTCCAGCCTTTTTTCACGAGCGTTTCCTTCAAGTGCCGCGCATGGTTAACAGCCTGTCCCGCTTCTTCCGTTGCGTCCAATGTCCAGTTGCCTTGGCGTAGCTGGAGCGCGGGCATCTTGCCCGCAACGAGCGCCGCAGGCGCGAATTTGCGCATGGATAGAGTGAGGATTGGAATCCCGCCGACATCATCGATGATCGGACTATGCCTCACTAAGGCATCGAAGGGATAGGCTTTCGAGGCTCCGTTGACCGTAACCCCCACAACGAGTGTCCGAGGCTCAAGAGATTCATCGAGCGTAAACGACGTCGCTACGGGCACCGTGGCCATACGCTCCTCCCAATTGGCCGGAGCATACTTGCCTGCCCTGGCTATCTCTTCATCAGGTCGCAGAACTCGCCCTTGAGGTTTCTCTCGCTTCCAAGTCGCGAACGTCAGTTCATCATGAAACACGGGTGTCAGACGTTGGCCTTTGAGCGGGCCGAGAATCGCTTCACCAGTGACTTGTTGCCACCATGATCCCGTTTCCTCGTCGCGCATGATGAAGTTCTGATTGTTGATACCTGCGAGTTGGAAGTGAAGTTGCCGCCCGTCTACTGTTGCCTCCCACACCAGACCGGTGTGACAGAGCGTTCAATAGGTCGCGACTATCGGGGTACCGCCGACGATGTCCTGCACGATGTGGTGGTAAGCCATCAGCCGTACCGGATAAGCCGCGGCTTCGTGGTTCAGTTCTATTGCCATGACAATGTCGTTGTCCGCGACGTGTCCAGCTTCGCTCGTCTTTGCGTATCCCGCATTAGCAAGAGGATTAAACAACCACTCGAAATGATTCTGCCGTGCAAACCACGTGGCAGCCAGTACAGGCACGAGCACGATTATCAGTAGCGCTTTGCGCCACCAGCGGCGGGAGCTTCGCCACAGCCACACCACCAACGTCAAAGCTGCTGCTGCAGCAATTAGAGTCAGCACAGGAGACCAGCGCCGCATTGCATAGGACAACTCCAGACCGCGCTGAGATTGCGGTCTAAAAGGTTGAATGATCCAAACCGGAAGAAGAACTAAGGCTAGAGCGACCACTGCTATCAGAAGCAATGTTAGCCATGCTACTTTGCGACTCAGGATGCTACGGCTGTTGCTGGTTTCCATAATTGCCCATATCGATGCTGGAGATTGGGAAGGCCCGGGAATCAGTGTCCGTGGACGGATGCTGCGAAAACTGTTCGCTGACTCGTACTGGAAAAGAGAAATCTAAAGACTCTTCATTCCGTGGTGAGTCTCGGGGCCTTGAAAACTCGCGCTAAGATGAACGAATCGGTTTGGACTCGCAATATCGCGATTCAAAGCCGGCGGAGCCATTCAGAGTATGGATGTACTCCGCCTGCTTTTTCCCCTTACGCCGGAAGCGCATGTTCGCACGCCGCGCTTGGTAATCACGCGCCCAAGAAACGGACGAAACCTCTTTATAGGTATTGATGCTTGGAATCCAGACCTCGATATCATAAGTGAGCGCCATTGCGCTGCTAGCGTCCTTAGCCGCCAGCATGGTCGTCCGGTAGTGGAGGCCAAGATCTTCCATCAACTTCTCTGCCCTACGGATGAGTTCTTGCAGCGCGGTTTCAGCTTCCTCAGGGGTAACAAATTGGAACATCTCCACCTTGTTAAACTGGTGACCGCGGATGGTTCCTCGTTCCTCCGTACGGTAACTTCCACTCTCTCGACGATAGCATGGTGAATATGCGAAACACTTAATCGGCAGTTGATCGACGTCGAGAGTTTCGTCGCGGTAGATGTTGAGAATTGCCGTTTCGGCCGTAGGCAGAAGGAATCGCTCGCGTTCATTGCCGTCGGTGCGCAGGTGAAATACGTCATCCTCGAACTTGGGGAATTGTCCTGCTGCAAAACCACACTCATAGGTCAGGAGATGCGGCGTTAGCATAAACTGGTAGCCATCTTTGAAATGTTCACGACAAAAGTAGTCGAGCAGCGCCCATTCGAGTGCCGCGCCCAAGCCTGTATAGATCCAGAAGCCACTGCCGCCGAGCTTTGTGCCGCGATCATAATCAATGAGACCAAGACGACGGCAAATCGCTACATGGTCGATTGCATTGGACAGGGGCTCGGGCTTGTTGCCCCAGACCTTAATGACCTGGTTGTTTTCCTTACCGCCTGGCGGCACGCGCTCGTCTGGGATATTCGGCAGTTGCGCCAGCAGTTCTTCGAGACGATTGTCAGCGCTTGAGAGTCCTAGTTCAAGTTGCGCGATCTTATCGTTGACCGCACTTGCCAATGCTTCGAGCTCAGAAGAATCCTTTCCTATTGCCCGCGCCTTACCGGTTGCCCGGGACAACTCATTGCGCTTCGCACGCTCGGCATCAACTGCCGTTAATAAAGTACGGTAGCTCCGGTCGAGCTCCAGTATTTCGCTGAAGTCTACATGATCCATCCGTTTCAACAAGGCTGAAGTAACTTTATCAGGATCCTTCCTGATCAAATTGATATCTAACATCGTTTCCTTTTTTGCCAATTATGAGTGAAATATATCCGTTGTTATGGAAGCGTAAGTTCACTACTGCCGTTCTTCACCTCGGAAGTGAATGAGTTGAAAGGGCAACCAAGCTTCTTCCAGCACCTCAATGCTACCTGACTACAATGCTAGGCGCGAGTAAGATCATAGCTGGCAGCACAGACGATCAAAAACCGCTAGTGACCCGCACTCTGACCGCGCCTCCGCCCTCGGGTCGAGACAAGCGCGGGCAGATACAACGTCGGCAGGTGAGATTGACGCGAAATTGTCCGTTGGAACAAGGCGATATTAAAACGGCACCTCGCCGCAAGTTTGTATTGAAAAAGTTGGCAGGCAGATTGTTCGGGGCTGATTGCGCTCAAGCTACTTGGGAGGTAATGGTGGGGAGCTGTGGAAAGGGTCCCACTCTGTGCTATTCCTGCTAGTTCGGTATGGCTACGTCATAAACCACGACACAAAACTCTTTTTATATGTGCGCGTTCGTGACGGGGTTTCGGCGAGCTTTGCAAAACAAACCACGAAACAACGCCTAAGCGAAACACGGCGAAATCACTCCGCGAATCGCCTAGTACCGAATTATTTATCGGAAACGCCGTCGCCGTCAAAATGGACGGTGGAGCAAGCACCGGTTGCGGTTCGCCGTAGATAAAATCATCCATTGCCACAACATCAGCGCCGTTCCTACCGTTAAAATGTCCGCCTGCTAAACCGACCGTGCCGCTTGTGATTTGACATTTTGAGATACGTTCACCCTCGTTGAATGAAACGCCGATAAAAGAAAGTCCTCCCGGCGCGGCGGCTGGTGCCAAAATACCACCGCCAAGAAGACCAC